>NZ_JBHWMB010000078.1:31977-38322 GCF_042730015.1 Streptomyces sp. NPDC059957
AGAGGGGGGGGGGGGGGGGGGGGGGGGGGGTGGCGGGAACGGGGGAAGCGTTGTCCTCCGAGGGGGGGGGGGGGGGGGGGGGGGGGGGCCCCCCTCGGGGGTTTTCTCGTCTCGGGCCCCTCTCGTGGTCCTACAAGCTCAGCCGGGCCCTGAGGGCCCTCAGGGCCTAGTTGAAGGAGTCGCCGCAGGCGCAGGAGCCGGTGGCGTTCGGGTTGTCGATCGTGAAGCCCTGCTTCTCGATGGTGTCGACGAAGTCGATCGACGCACCGTGCAGGTACGGGGAGCTCATCCGGTCCGTGACGACCTTCACACCGTCGAAGTCCTTCACGACGTCGCCGTCGAGGGAGCGCTCGTCGAAGAAGAGCTGGTAGCGCAGGCCGGAGCAGCCGCCGGGCTGGACGGCGACGCGCAGCGCCAGGTCATCGCGGCCTTCCTGCTCCAGGAGGGTCCTGACCTTTTCGGCGGCGGCGTCGGACAGGAGGATGCCGTCGCTCACGGTGGTCTTTTCGTCCTGTACGGACATCTGCATTCACTCCCGAAGTGGGCGGCTCCCCGCCGGGAGCGGGGAAACGTCGGACTCTTGCCGTCGGTGGCAACGAGCGGGACCGCGGATTCATTCCGGGACCCGACGCGTGTTTCAGAAATTCCATGCTCGCACACCGTCGCGCGGTGGTGGGTCCCCGCGAGGTGGCCGTGGCGGGCGGGCGAATTCGTCACATCGACACTATCGGCATCGTCAAAGTGACGTGAAGCAGTTATGATAGATAACGTCAAATAGACGAGAAGTCGAAGCGAAGGCTTCAGAGTGGCTTCAGAAGTCCCTTGTCGCAGAACAGAAAGGGTGCGTGTCGTGACCACCGCCCAGCCTTTGGACAACCAGCCCTTGGACGTCCAGCCGACGCCCCTTGCCTTGCTGCTGCTCGGCCGTGAGGCCGACCCCAAGAGCGAGCGCGGGGTGGAGTGCCCCGGCGACCTGCCCTCGCCGTCGGACCCGGACCTCGTGGCGCGCGCCCGCGCCGCCAAGGAGAAGCTCGGGGACAAGGTCTTCATCCTCGGCCACCACTACCAGCGTGACGAGGTCATCGAGTTCGCCGACGTCACCGGTGACTCCTTCAAGCTCGCCAAGGACGCGGCCGCCAGGCCGGAGGCCGAGTACATCGTCTTCTGCGGCGTCCACTTCATGGCCGAGTCCGCGGACATCCTCACCTCGGACGACCAGAAGGTGGTCCTGCCGGACCTGGCCGCCGGCTGCTCGATGGCCGACATGGCCACCGCCGAGCAGGTCGCGGAGTGCTGGGACGTGCTGACCGAGGCCGGTATCGCCGGCGCCACGGTCCCCGTCTCGTACATGAACTCCTCGGCCGACATCAAGGCCTTCACCGGCAAGCACGGCGGCACGATCTGCACCTCGTCCAACGCGAAGAAGGCCCTGGAGTGGGCGTTCGAGCAGGGCGAGAAGGTGCTCTTCCTCCCGGACCAGCACCTGGGCCGCAACACCGCCGTCCGCGACATGGGCATGACCCTCGACGACTGCGTGCTGTACAACCCGCACAAGCCGAACGGCGGCCTGACCGTCGAGCAGCTCCGCAACGCCAAGATGATCCTGTGGCGCGGGCACTGCTCGGTGCACGGCCGGTTCTCGGTCGACTCGGTCAACGACGTGCGCGCCCGGATCCCCGGTGTGAACGTGCTGGTCCACCCCGAGTGCAAGCACGAGGTCGTGGCGGCCGCGGACTACGTCGGCTCCACCGAGTACATCATCAAGGCGCTGGAGGCGGCCCCGGCTGGCTCCAAGTGGGCCATCGGCACCGAGCTGAACCTCGTCCAGCGTCTGGCGAACCGTTTCGCCGCGGAGGACAAGGAGGTCGTCTTCCTCGACAAGACGGTCTGCTTCTGCTCGACCATGAACCGCATCGACCTCCCCCACCTGGTGTGGACCCTGGAGTCCCTGGCCGAGGGCAACCTCGTCAACCAGATCCAGGTCGACAAGGAGACCGAGAGCTTCGCCAAGCTCGCCCTGGAGCGGATGCTCGCGCTTCCGTAGCCCGGCCGGCCGCGGCAACGACCGAAGGGCCGCTCCTCCCGTGAGGAGCGGCCCTTCGGCGTGTACGGGAGCCCTGAGTACGGGTTCCCGTGCGGGTCAGACCTTGACCGGGCTCTCCTCGTCCGCCGCGGCGGACGGGGACGGGACCACGGTCAGGCGGGCCGTCTTCTTCGCGCTGCGGCGCTCCTTGCGGAGCTCCAGCATCGTGTAGAGGGTCGGCACCAGGAGCAGGGTCAGCACGGTGGAGCTGATCAGGCCGCCGATGACGACCACCGCGAGCGGCTGCGAGATGAAGCCGCCCTCGCCGGTGACGCCCAGCGCCATCGGGAGCAGCGCGAAGATCGTCGCCAGTGCCGTCATCAGGATCGGGCGCAGCCGGTGGCGGCCGCCCTCGACGACCGCCTCGATCACGCCGTAGCCCTGGGCCCGGTACTGGTTGACCAGGTCGATCAGGACGATCGCGTTGGTCACGACGATGCCGATGAGCATCAGCATGCCGATCAGCGCCGGGACGCCGAGCGGGGTGCCCGTGACCAGGAGCAGGCCGAGCGCGCCGGTCGCCGCGAAGGGGATCGAGACCAGCAGGATCAGCGGCTGGACCAGCGAGCGGAACGTCGCGACGAGCAGCATGAAGACGAGGGCGATGGCCGCGAGCATGGCCAGGCCCAGCTGCGCGAAGGCCTCGCTCTGGTCCTCCCCGACGCCGCCGATGGAGGCCGTGGCGCCCGCGGGCAGGTCCAGGGCCTTGATCTTCGACTGCAGGGTGGAGCTGACGGCGCCGGTGTTGTCGCCGACCGGCTTCGCGCTGATGGTCGCGGCGCGGGCGCCGTCGATCCGGGTCATCGCGACGGGGCCGGGGACCTCCTTGACCTCGGCGATGTCGCCGAGCTTCACGGGGCCGACGGGCAGCGCCTGCAGCTGGGCCAGGGTGGTGGCCGGCTGCGCGGACTTGATGACGATGTCCCGCTCGGTGTCGTCCAGTACGGCCTTGCCCGCCGGGTTGCCGCGTACGGCCTGGCCGACGATGGCGCCGAGCGCGGCCTGGTTCAGGCCGAACTCCGCCGCCTTGGGCGTGGCGGTGACCGAGATCCGGGGCACGGACTGGGACAGGTCGCTCTGGACGTCGGTGACGTCCTCGATCTTCGCCACCTCGGCGCGGACCTGCTCGGCGGCCCGGGCGAGGACGGCCGCGTCACCGGCCTTGACGACGACGCTGAGGTTCTGGCTGCCGAAGCCGTCGCCGGCCGCGATGGTGGTCTCGCCGATGCCGCCCTGCCCCTTCAGGGCGGTCTCGATGTGCTTCTTGGCGGACTCGGTCTTGTCCGAGCTCTCCAGCGTGACCTGGTACGAGGCCTGGTTGGAGCCCGTACCGCCGCCGAAGGCGGCCATGAAGCCGGAGGAGCCGACGGTGACCTGGTAGTCCTTGACCCCGTCGGTCCCGTCCAGGACCTTCTCGACCTTGCGGCTCGCCTCGTCCGCGGCGGCCAGCGAGGTGCCGGGCGGCAGCTGCTGCTTGATGCTCAGGACCTCCTGCTCGCCCTGGTCGAAGAAGTTCGTCTTGAGCAGCGGGGTCATGCCCAGCGTCGCGATGAACACCACGACGGCGACGACCAGGGTGGCGACCCGGCGGCGGGTGACCAGGCCCAGCGCCCGTACGTAGAACTGCTGGAGCTTGCTGCGGGACTCCTTCTCCTCGGCCTCGCGGCGGGCCTTCTCGATGCTCGCGGCGTCCCCCTCGCTGACGCCCTTCGGCGCGCGCAGGAACCAGTACGAGAGCACGGGCACGACCGTCAGGGAGACGAGCAGCGAGGCCAGCAGGGCCGCGGTGACGGTGATGGAGAACGGGCCGAAGAACTGGCCGACCATGCCGCCGACGAAGGCGATCGGCAGGAAGACGGCGACGGTGGTGAGCGTGGAGGAGGTGACCGCGCCGGCCACCTCCTTGACCGCGGTGATGATCGCGTGTCGGCGTTCCTCGCCGTAGCCGAGGTGGCGCTTGATGTTCTCCAGGACCACGATCGAGTCGTCGACGACCCGGCCGATGGCGATGGTGAGCGCGCCCAGCGTCAGCATGTTGAGGGAGAGGTCGCGGGTCCACAGCACGATCAGCGCGAGGACGACGGACAGCGGGATGGAGACCGCGGTGACCAGCGTCGAGCGCAGCGAGCCGAGGAAGACCAGGATCACGACGACCGCGAAGACCAGGCCGAGCAGGCCTTCGGTGGTGAGGCCCGAGATGGACTTGGCGACGGCCGGGCCCTGGTCGCTGACCACGGCCAGGTCGGCGCCGGAGCCGAGGGTGGTGCGGAGCTCGGGCAGCTTGTCCTTGACCGCGTCCGAGATGGCGACGGCGCTGCCGTCCTTGTCCATGGTGAGGACCAGGGCGAGGCTGGGCTTGCCGTTGGTGCGGGTGAGGGAGTCGGCCTTGGCGGGCTCCTGCTTCACGCTCGCCACGTCGCCGAGGCGGACGGCGGGCTTGCCCGGGCCGGCGGTGAGGCGCAGGTCCTCCAGCTGGGCGAGCGAGGTGTAGCCCGAACCGACGCGCACGGTGCGGTTCTTGCCCGCCTCGTCGAAGGAGCCGGCGGGGACCGTGGCGCCGCCCGCCTGGAGGCCCTGGGCCAGGGCCGCGCCGTCGAGGCCGGCGGCGGCGAGCTTGGCGTTGTCGGGGGTGACGGTGACCTGGAGGTCCCGGACCCCGTCGACGGTGACCTGGCCGACGCCCGCGATGTCCTCCAGCGCGGGGACCACGGACGCGGTCAGCTGGTCGGCCAGCGCCTGCTGGTCCTTGTCGGAGGTGACGGCGAGGACCACGGTCGGAATGTCGTCGGTGGAACCGGCGATCACCTGCGGGTCCACCTCGGCGGGCAGCCGTACGCGGGCCCGGTTGACGGCCTGCTGGACGTCGGCGACGAGCTGCTTGGTGCCGTCGTCGCCGTAGTCGAAGGTCGCCATGATGAGGGCATTGCCCTCGCTGGCGGTGGAGGTGATGCCGGTGATGCCGTCGACGCCCTTGAGCATGGCTTCGATCGGCTCGACGACCTGCTTCTCGACCACGTCGGGAGAGGCGCCCTGGTACGGCGCGAGCACGGACACCATCGGCAGGTCGATGGAGGGCAGCAGCTGCTGCTTGAGCTGCGGGATGGCTATGGCGCCGAAGAGGAGCGCGACGAGCGACACGAGGCCGATCAGTGCCCTCTGGGCGAGGCTGAAGCGGGACAGCCGGAACATGGCTATGAGGATCTCTCTGCAGGGACGCGGTGACGTCTACGAGGCATGACGGAGCCGTGCCTTCGGGCACGCGCGGGGCCCCTCAGCCTCTCGTGCGCACCGGCCCGCCGACGTCGCCCCCAGGTCCCGTCCTTATCCGGGGCATACCGCGTCCGCAGTAGACGGGACTACTCCGAACTGCTGCGAACCGCGTGCGGCTAGTCGGCCCTGGGCCGGACCAGTCCCGATTCGTAGGCGATGACCACCAATTGCGCCCTGTCGCGGGCGCCGAGCTTGGACATGGCCCGGTTCACGTGCGTCTTGACGGTGAGCGGGCTGACTTCCAGCCGGCGGGCGATCTCGTCGTTGGACAGGCCGGCCGCGACGAGCACGAGGACCTCGCGCTCGCGTCCGGTCAGCGCGGCGAGTCGCTGTGCGTGGGCGGCGCCCGCGGCGGGGGTGGCCCCGTCGCCGCCGCCCTGCGCGAGGAAGGTCGCGATGAGCCCCTTGGTCGCGGCCGGGGAGAGCAGCGCGTCGCCGGCGGCCGCGACGCGGATGGCGTTGAGCAGCTCCTCGGGCTCGGCGCCCTTGCCGAGGAACCCGGAGGCGCCCGCCCGCAGGGCCGCCGCCACGTACTCGTCCACCTCGAAGGTCGTGAGCATCACCACGCGCACGTCGGCCAGTTCGGGGTCGGCGCTGATCAGCCGGGTGGCGGCGAGACCGTCGGTGCCGGGCATCCGGATGTCCATGAGCACGACGTCGGGCCGCTCCGTGCGCGCCAGTTCGAAGGCCTGCGCCCCGTCGCAGGCCTCGCCGACGACGCACATGTCGGCCTCGGAGTCGACGAGCACCTTGAACGCGCTGCGCAGCAGGGCCTGGTCGTCGGCGAGGAGCACCCGGATGGGCGTCGGGGCCTGGTTCGGGGTCGTTTCCACGCCCTGACCCTACGTCGTGCCGCGCGGCGGGGGCCGGGGCGGGCCGCGCGGGCCGGGCGGGAACCTAGGTCGTCTCTTTCGGATCTTGTCGGCCGAGCCCGCGGCGTCTGGTGCCGTGCCTGGGCGTGCTGTCGGGGCGCTCGCGTACTGGACGTACGT
>NZ_JBHWMB010000079.1:0-8268 GCF_042730015.1 Streptomyces sp. NPDC059957
TCCACCGAAATGGACGGGGTATCAACTTTTTGGCGTTGATTTTTGGCACGCTGTTGAGTTCTCAAGGAACGGACGCTTCCTTTGTACTCACCCTCTCGGGCTTTCCTCCGGGCTTTCGTTCTGTTCTTGCGTTTCCGACTCTATCAGACTCTTTCGTGTCCGATTCCCGGCCGAAGCGGGTTTCGCTTTCCAGTTCTTCGCTTTCGCGTTTCCCTTTCCGGCGATTCCGACTCTATCAGAAGATTTCCACCGGATTTCCCGGCTTCAGTTTCCTGAATGAAGAGTTGGGTGCCCTCTTGGAATTCAATTCCTGGGGCGAGAGAGACTTTAAACCATCGCTACCGAACTTGTCCAGTTCGAGGCAACCGTTCGAATCTACCTCCCCGCAGCCTCCGTGTCAACGGTGTTTGCGGGACGACGAGGAGACTAGCAGCTCGGCAGGGTCGTACGCACATCAGGCCGCGGTGGGGAGCGTCGCCGTCTGGTCGGCCTGCTCCACGTCGCCCGTGTCGCCCGCCCGGGCCGCGCGTCCGCCCAGTACGTAGACGTAGAGCAGGAAGGCCGCCTCGGCCGCCACGCCGATGCTGATGCGGGCCCACGTGGGCAGGCCGGAGGGGGTGACGAAGCCTTCGATCAGGCCCGAGAGGAAGAGGACCGCCGCCAGGCCGATGGCCATGCCGAGGGCGGCGCGGCCCTGTTCGGCCAGGGCCACGCGGCGGGTGCGGTGGCCTGGGTCGATGACCGTCCAGCCCAGGCGGAGGCCCGTACCCGCGGCCACGAACACGGCGGTCAGTTCGAGCAGGCCGTGCGGGAGGATCAGGCCGAGGAAGACGTCGAGGCGGTCGGCCGAGGACATCAGGCCGATGCCGACGCCCAGGTTCAGCATGTTCTGCCAGAGGATGTACAGGACCGGCAGGCCCAGGAAACCGCCCAGGACCAGGCAGATCGCGGCCGCCTGGGCGTTGTTCGTCCAGACCTGGGCGGCGAAGGATGCCGCGGGGTGGCTGGAGTAGTACGTCTCGTACCCGCCGCCCGGCTTCGTCATCGCCTTCAGGTCCTCCGGAGCGCCGATGGCGTTCTGGATCTCCGGGTGGGTGGCTATCCACCAGCCGACGAGCACGCCGACGGCGGTCGAGATCAGTGCCGTGGGTATCCACCAGCGGCGGCTGAGGTAGACGGCGGCCGGGAAACCCGCGGTGAAGAAGCGGGCCGCGTCGCGCCAGCCGGACCGCCGGGTGCCCGTCACCGTGGCGCGGGCGCGGGCGACGAGCTGGGTCAGGCGGCCCGTGAGCATCGGGTCGGGGGTGCTGGACTGGACGAGGGAGAGGTGCGTGGCCGTGCGCTGGTAGAGCGCGACGAGCTCGTCCGCCTCGGCTCCCGTGAGGCGCCGGCCCCGGCCCAGCAGCTGTTCCAGGCGGGCCCACTCGGCCTGGTGGGCCGCAACGAAGACGTCGAGATCCATGTGCTTGGCGCTCCCCTGCCCCTGGTCCCTCTGGGTTCTCCTACTGCTTGCTTCGTCAGCTTGGCAGACTGGAGGCCGATGGGGCGGGGCAGGTCACGTGAAGGGTGTGCATCGGTGAGCGATCTGGTGACGGGGGACGCGGTCGTCCTGGGGCTGCGGCCGGCAAGACTGCCGAGCCGGGCGCTGGCGATCCTGCTCGACCTGCTCGTGTACGTCGCCGGGTACCTGCTCATTGCCGTCGGGCTCGTGCTGGCCACCGCTTCGATGGACGGGGCGGCCCAGGCAGCCGTGTCCGTGGCCTCGTTCGTGCTCATCCTGGTCGGCGTGCCGATCGCGGTGGAGACGCTGAGCCACGGGCGCTCACTCGGCAAGCTCGCGTGCGGGCTGCGCGTGGTGCGCGACGACGGCGGGCCGATCCGCTTCCGGCACGCGCTGGTGCGCGGAGCCTTCGGGGTCTTCGAACTGCTGCTGACCTTCGGGTCCGTGGCGTGCATCGCGTCGCTGTTCTCCGAGCGGGGGCGGCGGCTCGGGGACGTGTTCGCGGGGACGCTGGTCATCCGGGAGCGGGTGCCGGGGGCTCGGGTGATGCCGGTGCCCCCGCCGCCCCCGTGGCTGGCCGGGCGGTTCGGCGGGCTGGACCTGTCGGCGGTGCCGGACGGGCTGTGGCTGGCGATCCGGCAGTACCTGACGCGCATGGACCAGCTGGATCCGCAGGTGGGCGCCGTGATGGCGGCCCGGCTCGCGGACGATCTGGTGGCGCGTACGGGGGCTCCGCCGCCGGTCGGGGTGCCCGCCGCCGCGTTCCTGATGGCCGTGGTGCACGAGCGTCAGTCGCGGGACGCCGCGCGGGCCTTCCGGCAGCAGCCCGCGCCCGGGGCGGCCCCGGCCGGGTACGGGCAGCCCGCGCCCGTGGTGATGCCGGTCGTGGCGGCGCCGGCGGTGGTGCCCGTCGCGGCTCCCGTGGTGCCGGTGGCTCCCGTACCCGTACCCGTACCCGTACCCGTGGATCCGCCGAAGGCGACCGGGTTCGCGCCGCCCGCCTAGGTCGTCTCTTTCGGATCTTGCCGGGCCCACGACGCCCGGCACCGTGCCTGGCCGCACTGCCGAGGCGACCACGTACGTCCAGTACGCGAGCGCCCCGACAGCACGCCCAGGCACGGCACCAGACGCCCCGGGCTCGGCCGACAAGATCCGAAAGAGACGACCTAGTCGGACGGTGCGTCGGGGAAGGCCGACGGCGGGGTTTCCAGGTGTTCGAGTTCCACGCCGGGGGCCGAGAGGACCACGTCCCCGGCGATGTGGACCGTGTGGACCTCGCCGGTGTCCAGGGCCGTGACCCGGTACTCGTCGACCAGGAGCGGGCCGCTGTCCGTGGGGTGCTCCGCGCGGTTCAGGAGGGCCCAGGCCTGGTCGGTCGTACGGGCCGCCAGGACGGGGTCGGTCAGGGCGACGAGGCGGACGCGGGTCGCGGGCGCGCCGGGGGTCAGGCGCAGCAGCCGGGCCGTGGCGACGAGGAAGGCCGGGGAGGTGCCGGTGAAGCCGGCGGCCCCGGGGACGTTGCCCTCGGTGGCTTCGGCTCCGGCGGGGTCGGTGCGGACCCAGGTGATCCCGTCGATGGCGGCGCCGCGGACCTGCCAGCTGGAGGCGTTGACCTCGAGGCGGATGGGGCGGCCCAGTTCGTCGACGGCCAGGTCGACGGAGCCGCGGTGCGCCCCGTCGGGCGCCGTGAGCTGGGAGACGTAGCGCCAGCCGGAGGGGCCCGGGGCGCAGTGGAAGTGCTCCTCGCCGAGGGGGGTGTGGTCGTGCGGGTCGTGGAGCGCGTAGCGGCCTCGGGGCATGGAGCGTCTTCCTGGACTTCGGGCGGGGAGGGGTGCGGGCGGGTACGGGGCAGGCCCCCGGCACGGATGCCGGGGGCCTGACCTGACGCGTGGGTGCCGCTGATCCGTGGGGATCAGTAGCGGTAGTGGTCCGGCTTGTACGGGCCCGCCACGTCCACGCCGATGTAGGCGGCCTGCTCCGGGCGCAGGGTGGTGAGGCGGACGCCGAGGGCGTCGAGGTGGAGACGGGCCACCTTCTCGTCGAGGTGCTTGGGGAGCACGTAGACGTCGGTGGGGTACTCGGCCGGCTTGGTGAAGAGCTCGATCTGGGCCAGGGTCTGGTCCGCGAAGGAGTTCGACATCACGAAGGACGGGTGGCCGGTGGCGTTGCCCAGGTTCAGCAGGCGGCCCTCGGACAGGACGATGAGGACCTTGCCGTCGGGGAACTTCCAGGTGTGGACCTGGGGCTTGACCTCGTCCTTGACGATGCCCTCGATCTTCGCGAGACCGGCCATGTCGATCTCGTTGTCGAAGTGGCCGATGTTGCCCACGATGGCCTGGTGCTTCATCTTGGCCATGTCGCCGGCCATGATGATGTCCTTGTTGCCCGTGGTCGTGATGAAGATGTCGGCCGTCGCGACGACGTCGTCCAGGGTCGCGACCTGGTATCCGTCCATCGCCGCCTGCAGGGCGCAGATCGGGTCGATCTCGGTGACGATGACGCGCGCGCCCTGGCCGCGCAGCGACTCGGCGCAGCCCTTGCCGACGTCGCCGTAGCCGAAGACCACGGCGGTCTTGCCGCCGATGAGGACGTCGGTGGCGCGGTTGATGCCGTCGATGAGGGAGTGGCGGCAGCCGTACTTGTTGTCGAACTTCGACTTCGTGACGGCGTCGTTCACGTTGATCGCCGGGAAGAGCAGGGTGCCCTCGGCCATCATCTCGTAGAGGCGGTGGACGCCGGTGGTGGTCTCCTCGGTGACGCCGCGGATCTCGGACGCGAGCTGCGTCCACTTCTGCGGGTTCTCGCCCAGGGTGCGGTTGAGGAGGGTCAGGATGTTGGCGTACTCCTCGGAGTCCGCCGTCGACGGGTCCGGAGCGGCGCCGGCCTTCTCGAACTCGACGCCCTTGTGGACGAGGAGGGTGGCGTCGCCACCGTCGTCGAGGATCATGTTCGGGCCGCCGGTGGGGGTGTTCGGCCAGGTCAGCGCCTGCTCCGTGCACCACCAGTACTCTTCCAGCGTCTCGCCCTTCCAGGCGAAGACGGGGACGCCCTGCGGGTTCTCCGCGGTGCCGTTCGGGCCCACCGCGATGGCGGCGGCCGCGTGGTCCTGGGTGGAGAAGATGTTGCAGGAGGCCCAGCGGACGTCGGCGCCGAGGGCGACGAGGGTCTCGATGAGGACGGCGGTCTGCACGGTCATGTGCAGGGAGCCGGTGACGCGGGCGCCGGCGAGCGGCTGGGTGGCCGCGTACTCCCGGCGGATCGACATCAGGCCCGGCATCTCGTGCTCGGCGAGGGTGATCTCCTTGCGTCCGAAGACGGCGAGGGAGAGGTCGGCGACCTTGAAGTCGGTGAATGCGGCAGTCATATGGGTGCTGCTCCTCGTGATGTGGAGAGGTGGGTACGGCTGAGCAGTGCACCGTCGTCAAGACGTCGCACTTGGCGCTCAGTCCGTCGGGGGTCCTCTCTCCCCTCGGCCGGTCTCTGGGACCGCCCGACCGCCATCAGCAGCGACGCCTGACACTGATGACGAATCTACACCGATCGGCGCAGCGCGGCCCAGGCAACCCGAAGCCAAGTCTCGGCCGGATTTCGGGGCCTCTGGCGGAGGATTAGGGGCCTTTCGGACTTTTGATCAAGCCCTTACATGGACGAGGATGCCGTTGGGTCGGGTTGTACGCGCGATCCCGCAGGACCCCGTATGTGTCGTGAGGAGATTCCAGTGACCAGTCCGGCAGGCCCTCCCGAGGGCGGGGACGTGAGCGGGCGCAAGCCCGTGAGGATCGTCGCCGTTACCGCGTGCCCCACCGGCATCGCGCACACGTACATGGCCGCGGAGAAGCTGCAGCAGGCCGCCGACCGCCTCGGCGTCTCGATCAAGGTGGAGACCCAAGGTTCCATCGGGGCCGAGAACGTGCTCTCTGACAACGATGTCAGGCAGGCGGACGCCGTCATCATCGCCGCCGACAAGGAAGTCGACCTCGACCGGTTCGCCGGCAAGCGGGTGCTGTCCACCGGCGTCGCGGACGGCATCCACAAGCCGGAGGAGCTGATCCAGCGGGCGCAGAACGCACCGGTGCAGGCCGGGACCTCGGCGGCGGCGGGCAGCGGCAACGCCGGCGGCGGCGGCCACCAGCGCAGTCAGGCGTACAAGGCGCTGATGAACGGCGTCTCCCACATGATCCCGTTCGTGGTCGTCGGCGGTCTGCTGCTGGCCGTTTCCCTTTCCCTCGGCGGGCACGCGGACGCCAAGGGCGGACTGGTCATCCCCGACGGGACCTTCTGGTTCTACGTCAACAAGCTCGGCGTGACCGGCTTCTCCCTGATGCTGCCGATCTTCTCCGGATACATCGCCTACGCGCTCGGCGACCGCCCGGCCCTCGTACCCGGCATGATCGGCGGCTTCCTGGCCGCGGACGCCGTGCACATCTACGGGGCCGATGCGAACGCCGGCTTCCTGGGTGCCATCGCGACGGGCTTCCTCGCGGGCTATCTGGTCATGTGGATCAAGAAGGTCAAGGTCCCCAAGGTCATCCAGCCGATCATGCCGATCATCGTGATCCCGATCGTGTCGACCGTTGCCCTGGGCCTGTTCTACATCTACGTGATCGGCCAGCCGATCTCCTGGGTCTTCACGCACCTGACCAACTGGCTGAACGGGATGACCGGCTCCAGCGCGATCGTGCTCGGCACCATCATCGGCCTGATGATCGCCTTCGACATGGGCGGTCCGGTCAACAAGACCGCCTTCCTCGTCGCGGTCGGCCTCATCGGCACCAACAACCACGTCATGGGCATGGCCGCCGCGGCCATCCCGGTCATGCCGCTCGGCCAGGGTCTGGCCACGCTGCTGCGCCGCAAGCTCTACAGCGACGAGGAGAAGGAAACCGGCCTCGCCGCCCTGTTCATGGGCTTCTTCGGCATCTCCGAGGGAGCGATCCCCTTCGCCGCGGCCCGGCCCGCCCAGGTCATCCCCGCCAACATGCTCGGTGGCGCGGTGGCCGGTGCGATCGCCGGTGTGGCCGGGGTCCAGGACTCGGTGCCGCACGGTGGTCCGATCGTCTCGCTGTTCGGTGCGATCAGCGGGGTCGCGATGTTCTTCGTGGCCATCGCCGCCGGTGCGGTCGTGACCGCGCTGACCACGAACGCGCTGATCGAGTTCAAGCTGCGCCGGGAGGGCGTGACCGGCGGCGGTTCCGCGGGCCTCGCGCCGGAGCCGGCCCTGGTCGGTGCGGGTGCCCCCGTGGGCGCCGGCGGCAGTGGCGGTGCGGGCGCCGTCGCGGCCGGCGCCGCGGATGCGGGCGCCGGGACGGCCGTACGGGCTCAGCAGCCCGCGGCCGCGGCTCCGGTGGCCGCGGCCGGGCCGCCGGAGGTGCTGTCCGGGTACCTCACCGAGCAGACCGTGAAGACGGAGCTGGCCTCGGACTCCAAGGAGGCGGCGATCCGCGAGATGGCGGAGATGCTGGCCACGACCGGCAACGTCACCGACGTGGACGAGCTCGTACGGGTCGCCCTGGCCCGTGAGGCTCAGGGCACGACGGGTCTCGGCGAGTCCATCGCGATCCCGCACGCCAAGACGGACGCCGTGACCCGCCCGACGGTGGGCTTCGCCCGGTCCGACGAGGGCATCGAGTGGGGTGCGCTGGACGGGACGAAGGCCCGCCTGGTCTTCATGATCTCCGTACCGGAGGCCGCCGCCGGGGACGAGCACCTGCGGATCCTGGCGCTGCTGTCGCGCAAGCTGATGGACACCGGCTTCCGGGAGCGGCTGCAGGCCGCGCCCGGCAAGGCCGCGATCCTGGACGTGCTGCGCGAGATCCAGTAGCCGCAGCCCTTCCGCTACCCCTCGGGCCCCGTACCCACCTCGGTGGTACGGGGCCCGAGGGCGCTGCGTACGCTTCCCAGCCGGACAGGACACGTGGGTGAAGGGAACGGACATGGGGCGGGATCAGCGCAGGCCAGGGCGGCGCATGGGGATCTGGGCGGTGGGGCTGATGGTGCTCGGAGCGGTGCTGTTCGTCGGGGCGGGCGCCGGGGTCCGGTTCTTCCTCGCGGACGAGTACTCCCACCAGTTCATCCCGGCACATGCAATGGAGCCGGCCTACTCCCCCGGAGACGAGGTCTGGTTCAGGCGGGTGGCCCCGCAGGAGGTCCGGCGCGGGGACGCCGTGCTCGCCACGCCGCCGGCTTCGTGGGGAATCGGCGGTGACGCCTTCAAGCGGGTGATCGCGCTGGGCGGGGACCGCCTCTCCTGGGCCAAGGGCGACGCCACCCTGACGCTGAACGGGAAGCCCCTCGTCGAGCCCTACGTGAAGGACCCGGCCATACCGGCGATGGCTCCCTTCGACGTCACCGTGCCCGAGGGGCGGATGTTCGTGATGGGCGACAACCGCTGGGACTCCGTCGATTCCCTCGTGATGGCGGCCACCTACGGGAACGACGGGACCCTGCCGCTGTCGGCCGTTCGAGGGGTCCCGACAGAGATGCCGACCGAGGTGCTGGTCCTCGGGGCGCTGGGCGCGCTGGGCGGAAACGCCTTCCTCGTCGGCGGCGGGCTCGGCATCGCCTCGCTGGTCGCGCGGCGGCGGGCGGAGAAGGCCGCGCGGAACGCGGTGGCCGCCGGCTCCGTCCACGAGGCCGCGGCGAGCAGTTGACTCGCTGTTGCGACGTGATGAGGCCCCCCCCCCCCCCCTCCACAGGGGTCCCTCACCCCTCGTGCCTTGGCCGTTGTCCGTGATCTTTTCTTCTCTCCCTGTCCCCACACTTTCACC
>NZ_JBHWMB010000079.1:8278-36647 GCF_042730015.1 Streptomyces sp. NPDC059957
CTCCCCTCCCCCGGGGGCACGGGCGGATGGGTGCCTTCGTTTTTGCGCGGAGGTGCCCCCCTTCTTCCCTTGCGCGGGTGCCCCCCCCCCTCCCCCGTGCCGGGTCAGTGGCCCGGGTTGGTGCCCTTCGCCGCGGCATCGGCGTTGTAGATGTCGGGCTCCAGGTAGATCACGCGGGCGATCGGGACCGCCGCGCGGATGCGGGCCTCGGCGGCGTTGATGGCGTTGGCCACCTCGGTCGCGGTGTCGTCGCTCTGGACGGAGATCTTGGCGGCGACCAGGAGCTCCTCGGGGCCGAGGTGCAGGGTGCGCATGTGGATGATGCCGGTCACGACGTCCCCGTCGACCACTGCGGCCTTGATCTTCTCGACGTCCTCGGTGCCGGCGGCCTCGCCGAGGAGCAGGGACTTGGTCTCGGCGGCGAGGACGATGGCGATGGCGATCAGCAGGACGCCGATGCACAGGGTGCCGATGCCGTCCCAGACGCCGTTGCCGGTCAGCAGGGCGATGCCGACGCCCCCGAGGGCGAGGACGAGGCCGATGAGGGCGCCGAGGTCCTCCAGGAGGACCACGGGGAGCTCGGGGGCCTTGGCGCGCTTGATGAACTGGCCCCAGGTGAGGCTGCCGCGGATCGCGTTCGACTCCTTGATCGCGGTGCGGAAGGAGAAGGACTCCGCGATGATCGCGAACACGAGGACGCCGACCGGCCAGTACCAGTGCGAGATCGCGTGCGGTTCGTGGATCTTCTCGTAGCCCTCGTAGATGGCGAACATGCCACCGACGGTGAACAGCACGATGGAGACGAGGAAGGCGTAGATGTAGCGCTCGCGCCCGTACCCGAAGGGGTGTTCCGGGGTCGCCTCGCGCTTGGCCTTCTTGCCGCCCAGCAGGAGCAGGCCCTGGTTGCCGGAGTCCGCCAGCGAGTGGACGCTTTCCGCGAGCATCGACGACGAGCCGCTGAAGACGAAGGCCACGAACTTGGCTACCGCGATGGCCAGATTGGCGGCAAGTGCCGCCACGATCGCCTTGGTACCGCCCGACGCACTCATGGTTGCGATGTGTCCCTTCCTCGGTGCGGCGTCCCGGGCCGGGACGCCGCGCTACGGCCGCAGATTCTCACAGCCACCGAGAGGGACGGTACGTCAGACCACCACAGTGGCACGGAAGACGGTGCCGGTTCCGGACAGTTCGACCTTTTCGCCCGCCGGTACGAAGACCGATTCGCCCGGCGCCAGCGTCAGTTCGCCCGACTTCGCGGATCGCGCCTTCGGGGAGCCCGCCGTGCACAGCAGGATCTGCGCGGTGGTGTCGGGGACCACCCGGGGGGCGCCGCCGGGCGCCAGGACGAAGCGGGAGAGCCGGAATTCGTCGATCGGGGTCTCGTAGACCTCCTCGCCGTTGCCCTCCGGGCGCAGGATGCCGGGGTCGCCGGGCTCGAAGACGACGACCTTCAGCAGCTCCGGCACGTCGACGTGCTTGGGGGTGAGCCCGCAGCGCAGGACGTTGTCGGAGTTGGCCATGAGCTCGACGCCGAGGCCGTCGAGGTAGGCGTGCGGGATGCCGGCGCCGAGGAACATGGCTTCGCCGGGCTGGAGTTGCACGTGGTTGAGAAGCATCGCAGCGATGACGCCGGGGTCGCCCGGGTAGTGGTGCACAAGTCCGGCGTACGGGGCGTACGGGCCACCGAGCCGCTCGGCGGCGGCCGCGGCCTCGGTGACCGTACGGGCCATCTCGGCGCGGTCGGCGGTCAGGACCGCGGTGAGCACCTCGCGCAGGGCCGCCTCCTCGGGGTGTGCCCGCAGGAGGTCGGCGTAGGGCTTCAGGGAGTTGACGCCGAGGCCCTCCAGCAGGGCGGCGGCCTCCAGTGGCGGACGGA
The DNA here is from genome assembly GCF_042730015.1 of Streptomyces sp. NPDC059957. Classification (NCBI taxonomy): domain Bacteria; kingdom Bacillati; phylum Actinomycetota; class Actinomycetes; order Kitasatosporales; family Streptomycetaceae; genus Streptomyces; species Streptomyces sp. NPDC059957. The sequence continues at coordinate 10,155 of NZ_JBHWMB010000079.1, forward strand.
AGCCGGACAGTCCCTCGAAGGGGGTGAGGGCGCAGACCAGCTCGGGCTTGTGGTTGGCGTCCTTGTAGTTGCGGTGCGGTGCGTCGATCGGGACGCCGCGGCGCTCCTCGTCCTCGAACCCGGCCTTCGCCTGGGCGAGGTCGGGGTGGACCTGGAGGGAGAGCGGGGCGCCGGCGGCGAGGAGCTTGAAGAGGAAGGGGAGCCTGGGGCCGAACTTGCGGACGGCGGCGACTCCCAGTTCGCCTTCGGGGTCGGCCGCGATGACGTCCGAGAGGGCGCTCTCGCCCGCTCCGCGGTCGAGTCGGGAGGGGGCGCCGGGGTGGGCGCCCATCCACAGCTCGGCCTGGGGTTCGCCGGTGGGCGGCACTCCGATGAGTTCGGGGATCGCGGTGGTCGATCCCCAGGCGTAGGGGCGGATCGTGTTCGTGAGGCGGTCCATCGGTCGTCTTCCTGGGTGAGAGGCGCGCGCGTGCGTGCGCCTCAGCTGTGTCCCCCGGAGGCCAACGCCAGGTAGGCGGTGGCGAAATCCGTGACGGCGAGGAGTTCGGCGAGCTGTTCCAGCTCGGTGCCCTCCTCCGGTTCGAGCTCGCTGATGGCCGTGTCGTGGCTGAGGGCGAGCTCTCGTGCGGCAGGGGCGGCTGTCAGTCCGCCTGCGGGCCTGTCGCGCAGCAGGACGATGCGTGCGCGTAGGGCCTGCGGTTCTTCCACTCGGTCGCGGAAGAAGTCTTCGGGGTCGGCACCGGCGGCGAAATCGCCGGAGAGCAGGACCCCGTGGGCCGGGAGCGCCTCGGGAAGGTCGGCGGCGAGTGCGGGCCGGCCGGCGAGTTCGGCGAGGGTGGCGGCGAAGCGGCGCCCCGCGGGTCCGGCGGCGGCGCCCTCGCTCCAGATGAGCGGGAGGGAGTCGGCGAGCTCGGAGGCGAGGGTCTTGGCCGGGTTGGAGTAGGTGACGATGGCGGGGCCGCAGCATTCGGCCGTGCGGTCGAGCCGGTCGGCGACGAGCTGCAGGGTCTGCGGGGCGGCGGTGATCAGGCCGACCCTGTCGAGGAGCACCAGCAGCGGGGTCAGCAGGGCCCAGAGGGCGCCCGGGCCGGCCGCGGCCGACTCGTCGTACTCCTGGTACGGGGCCTTGGCCATCGGTACGAGGAGCCCGTGCGCGCCGTCCACCGCTTCGCTCAGCGGCGAGCGCTCGGGGGCGACGGCGACGACGGTGCAGCCGCGCCGGTAGGCCTGCTCGGCGAGGACGGCGAGGCCGGGCTCGGTTCCGTCGGTGGTGGCGATGAGCAGCAGGTCGACGGGGCCGGCCCAGCCGGGCAGCGTCCAGCGCAGGGCCCCGGCGGCGTGCGCGACGCCGGTCGGGTGCAGCCGGATGACGGGCGCGGAGGCGCCGGCGAGGGCGCCGAGCAGGTCGGCGACCCCGGTGGCGGCGGTTCCGGGCCCGGCGATGAGGACCGCGCGGGGGCGGCCGTCGGGGCGCAGGTCGGCGAGACCGGCCTCGGTGGCGTGCCTGGCCGCGGTGCGCACGCGTGCGCCTGCGTCGGCGGCGCCGCGGAGCAGGCCGCGGCGGTCGGCGCGGGCGAGATCGTCAGGTGCGTCGAGGAGCGACTCGTCGAGCATGGCGGCCTCCGGCTAAGTCTGTGACGTGTCCAGCGGTGACGGAACCTGTGTGTGACGGAACCAGTCTCAGCGTTTGCGCGGCGTGGCGGTAGGAGGCTCAGGCGGGGCGGCGTGCCTCGTCGACGAGGAGCACCGGGATGCCGTCGCGGACCGGGTAGGCGAGACCGCAGTCCTGGCCCCCCGTGCAGATCAGCTCGGGGGTCTGCTCGTCGGCCGACTTGTCCTCCAGGGGCGAGTGGCAGGCGGGGCAGGCGAGGATCTCCAGGAGACCGGCTTCGAGCGGCATGGGGTTCCCTTCGGGGATGTGGATCGGGCCAGGTCAGCCTACCGCCGAGTCACCTCCGGTGGCGGGTGGAGGTGGACCTCCGGTCCGGGGTGGAGCTGGTGCTCCCCTGGGGCCTGAGGGGTGGCTCGGCGGCGCGGCGGTGGAGCGGGTGCGGGTCCGCTGCTGGGGCTCCGCCCCAGGCCCGCGCCTCAAACGCCGGCGGGGCTGATTCTTGCCTGCCGGAGTCTGAAGGCGCGGGCGGGCCGCGCTACGCGCGGATGAGGGCCAGGACCTCGTCGCGGACCTTGGCGAGGGTGGCCTCGTCGCGGGCTTCGACGTTCAGGCGCAGGAGGGGCTCGGTGTTGGAGGCGCGGACGTTGAACCACCAGTCGGCGCTGGTCGCGGTGAGGCCGTCCAGTTCGTCGAGGGTGACGCCCTCCGCGGAGCCGTAGGCGGCCTTGACGGCGGCGAGGCGGGCCGTCTGGTCGGCGACGGTCGAGTTGATCTCCCCGGAGCCCGCGTAGCGGTCGTAGGAGGAGACCAGGGCCGAGAGGGGGCCGTCCTGGCCGCCGAGGGCCGCCAGGACGTGGAGCGCGGCGAGCATGCCGGTGTCCGCGTTCCAGAAGTCCTTGAAGTAGTAGTGCGCCGAGTGCTCGCCGCCGAAGATGGCGCCGGACTTGGCCATCTCCTCCTTGATGAAGGAGTGGCCGACGCGGGTGCGGACGGGGGTGCCGCCGTTCTCGCGGACGACCTCGGGCACGGACCAGGAGGTGATCAGGTTGTGGATCACGGTGCCGGTGCCGCCGTTGCGGGCCAGTTCGCGGGCCGCGACCAGGGCGGTGATGGCGGACGGGGACACGCCCTCGCCGCGCTCGTCGACGATGAAGCAGCGGTCGGCGTCGCCGTCGAAGGCGATGCCGAGGTCGGCGCCCTCGGACAGGACGCGGGCCTGGAGGTCGACGATGTTCTTCGGGTCGAGGGGGTTGGCCTCGTGGTTGGGGAAGGTCCCGTCCAGTTCGAAGTACATGGGGACCACGTCCAGCGGGAGGCCCGTGAAGACGGTGGGGACGGTGTGCCCGCCCATGCCGTTGCCCGCGTCGACGACGACCTTGAGCGGGCGGACGGCCGTGAGGTCGACCAGGCCCTTGAGGTGGTCGGCGTAGCCGGTGAGGGTGTCCTGCTCGGTGACGGTGCCCGGGACGGTGCCGGCGGGGATCGCCGGGGCGCCCTCGTCGCTCCACTTCTCGGCGAGCTCTCGGATGGTGGAGAGGCCGGTGTCCTGGCCGACCGGGGCGGCGCCGGCCCGGCAGAGCTTGATGCCGTTGTACTGCGCCGGGTTGTGCGAGGCCGTGAACATCGCGCCGGGCAGGTCCAGCTTGCCGGAGGCGTAGTACAGCTGGTCGGTGGAGCACAGCCCGATGAGGGTGACGTCGACGCCGCGGGCGGCCGCGCCGCGGGCGAAGGCCTGGGACAGGGCCGGGGAGGACGGCCGCATGTCGTGGCCGATGACGATGGCCGAGGCCGCGGTCACCTCGACGAAGGCCGCACCGAACAGTTCGGCCAGGTGCTCGTCCCACTCGTCCGGCACGACGCCCCGGACGTCGTACGCCTTGACGATGTTCGAAAGATCCGTGGCCACTGCCTGCCCCCCTGAAGGTGATGTGCGGTGGGGCAAACCTACCGTGGACGCGGTGCGGCTTTTCGGTTCAACCGAATGTCAGGAGTCGGGCGAACGAAGGACGCGCAGGTGTCCGCGACGGGTCTCCCCGGTGGTGGAACCGCCCTGACCAGCACCGTTGGCCCCGGCCGCGCGCTCCGGCGGACGGGCCGCCTCGCGAACGGCGTTGGCGAGGGCTTCGAGGTCGTCTCCAGTGGGACGCGAGGGCGCCGACCCGTCGGTGAGGCGTACGACGTCCCAGCCGCGCGGGGCGGTCAGGCGCTCCGAGTGCTCGGCGCAGAGGTCGTAGCAGTGGGGTTCGGCGTAGGTGGCGAGCGGGCCGAGAACTGCGGTCGAATCGGCGTAGACGTACGTCAGAGTCGCGACGGCAGGGCGGCCGCACGCGGTGCGCGAACAGCGACGTACAAGGCTCACGACGTTGGACGGTACCGCACTCTTGACCGGGCCGCGACGACTCTCCCCCGGCCGCTCCCCCGTGTCGTCCGATCTCCCCCGCCCCGGCGCGGATGTGCGGGCTACCCTGCGGGGGTGACGGACAGCACTCTGCCTCCCCCTCCCGTGCCCCCTGCCGCCTCCCTGCCCGGCGGCTCCCCCGCCGGTGAGCCGCGGGTGCGGCGGCGCGATCGGCACGGGCGCGGGATGCGCGGCCCGGTGGCCCCTCCGCAGGTACCGCTGTCGGCGAGCCGGGGGGAGCTCTTCGGGGACCTCGTACGGGACTCCGTGGAGCGGCTGGAACGGCGCTGGCCGCAGCTGGCCGAGGTGGAGTTCATGATCGGCGACGTGCCGGGTCCGCCGGGCGGCGCGGAGGCCGGCTGGAACGACGAGGCGGTGCCGCTGGGGGCGCTGGCGGAGGCCGGGGGTGGGCGGCCGGCCCGGATCGTGGTGTTCCGGCGGCCGGTGGAGATCCGGGCGAAGTCTCGGGACGAGCGGGCGCTGCTGGTGCACGAGATCGTGGTGGAGCAGGTCGCGGAGCTGTTGGGGCTGTCGCCCGAGACGGTGGATCCGCGGTACGGGTCGGACTAGGGTCCCGGCCCGCGTCCCGGCCGCCTGTGGTGGCCGGCCCTGCGCGGCCGCGCCGGCGGGGGCGGGGGGGCCTGCGGGGCGGAGTCCCCTACCCGCCCTTCGACCGTTCCCAGGGCTCCGCCCTGACCCGGTCCTCAAACGCCGGACGGGCTGGGAGGGGGTACCGGGCTGCGCCCGGACCCCCTGGGGCTCCGCCCCAGACCCCGCGCCTCAAACGCCGGCGAGGCTGGATTCGCCGATGCTTACTGGGTCAGGACCGAGAGGTCCTGGGTGGCCTTGGGGACCGAGACCGTGGAGTGGTCGTCCGAGAGGGTCTGGGTCGTGAACATCGGGATGCCGTCGCGCGGGATCGTCAGGGTGCGCGACGCGTGGACGGGGCCGCCGGAGACGGTTTCCACCGTGAGGGCGTAGGCGCCCTTGCCGCCCGTCGGGGCGAGGGTCAGGGTCTGCGTGGTGCCGCCCTTGACCGTGACCTCCTTGGAGGCCGGTTCGCCGCCTTCCGTGCCCGGCGAGGCCGTCACCTTCACCGTGGCGTCGGCTCCGGGCGGGGCCGTCAGCGACAGCAGGGTGGCGTTCGCCTCGGGGCGGTTGTCCGTGACGGTCGCCCGGGTGCCGACGGGGGCGGACGCCTGGATGAAGCCGGTCTCCTGCTTCGCTCCGCTGCCGCGGACCACTCGTAGGGCGGCGACCACCGGGACGGCGGACTTCTTCGCGTCCGCCGGGGACAGGACCAGGGAACCCGCCTCGCCCCGGGTGACGTCCTTGAGGTCGAGGCTCGCGGTCATGCCGGCCTTGACGTGGAGCTGCTCGCTGCCCGCGGGGCTGATCGAGCCGGTCGGCCCGGCCAACTTCACGTTGAGGTCCGCGTCCTCTTCGCCGGGGGCGAAGGCGACCAGCCGTACGGAGGTGGCGTCCGCCGGGATGCCGGGCAGGACCAGGGTCCCCGCCGGGTCCACGGAGGCGGGCAGCCAGTCGGCGCCGACGCCCTCCTCGCCCGCCTGGGCGGTGGCCCCGACCCGGCCCGCGCGGGTGGTCACGTGGGCGGTGAGGTCCGCGAGCTGTGCGCCGGGGGCCAGGGAGGCCAGGGAGATGGCCTTGCTCGACTTCGGGTCGATGCGGATGTTCTCGCTGGTGCCCGCTTCGGCCTTGACCGTGCCGTCCGGGCCGAACATCTTGATGTCCACGACGGCCGCGGTGGCGTCGGGGTTGGTGAGGTGGAGGTAGTCCTCGCGGCCCTTGGCGGTGCTGACGCCGGGGAACCAGAAGTCGGTGCCGGGCGGGGTGCAGCCGACGCCGAGCAGGCCGCGCGTACGGCCGACCGAGACCACGGTGGTCTGCTGTGCGGTCCAGCCGGGGGCGAGGAACCCGTCGGCGACGCCGCTGAGCGCGGGGGCCTCGGCGCCGGAGGCCTTGGCGCCCACGGGCTTGCCGGGCTCCTTGAGTTCCAGGACGGTTTTGGCTTCCTTGGTCGCGCCCAGCAGCCGGGCCGTGCCCTTGGCTCCCTGGGCGGCCGTGCCCGGGGTGATCGCCGTGTACACGGTCTCGGCGATGTCGGAGGTGCTGGGCGCGGGGCACACCAGCAGGGACCGCTCGACCGGCATCCGGGCCGCCGGCTTGCCGCCGGCGGCCGGGGCCCCGTCGGCGGCCGGGGCGGTGAGGGTGGCGAGGCCGGTGACGGCGGCCAGGGCGGCCGTGACGGCGGCGAGCGTGAGGGGTACGCGCTGCTTCACTGCTGGGGGCTCCCGTCCGGACGCGGGGCGTGCTGCCCGTCGTGCTGGCTGTCGTGCTGGCCGTAGGGGTCGTAGCCGTCGGTGGCGTTGTAGTGCTCGGGCTGCTGGTCGTAGGGCTGGTACGGCTGCTCGTACGGCTGCTGGGGCGGGTACGGCTGCTCGTACTGCGTGCCCGGGTGGCCGGTGTACTGCTGCGGCTGCTGCTGCTGCTCGTACGGGTACTGGTCGTACTGCTGCGGCTGCTGCTCCTGTTCCTGGCCGCCGTAGGCGTAGCCGCTCTGGTCTCCGTACGCCGGCTGCTGGTAGGCGTACGCGTCCTCGCCGTACGTCTGCTGCGCCGGGATCTGCGCGTACGGGTCGGCCGCGACGGCCGCCTCGGCGGGGGCGGACTCGGACGGGGGTTCCGCCTCGGACTGCTCGCGCAGGCGGCGGGCGCGGCGGCCTTCGCCGGACTCCTCGGCGGCGGCCTCCTCCTCGGGCAGGTCGTCGTCGAGGCGGGCCCGGCGGCCCGGCAGGGCCATCACCAGGAGCACCAGGGCGAGCAGGCCCTGGGCCCAGTGCCAGGCGGTCAGGGTGAAGGCGTCCTCGTGGGCGAGGTCGAGCTCGCCGCCGGCGGCGGGGAGTTCGAAGCCCTGCGCCCAGCCGTCGAGCGTCTTGGCCTGGAGCGGCTCCCCGTCGAGGGTGGCCCGCCAGCCGGGGTCGGCCCGGTCGGCGATGCGCAGGACGCGGCCGGCCTCGCCCGCCGGGATCTTGGTGCGGGCCTCGACGGGCCCGGAGGCGACGGGGATGGGTGCCTCGCCGGGCTTGCCGGAGACGATGACGGCGCGGGCGACCTGCCGGTCGACGCGCCACAGGGCGCTGCCTTCGAGCTTGCTGAGGCGGCTGAGGCCGGGGGTGGCGTCGAGGACGCGGCCGATCTCCTGCGGGGCGCCGTCGCGGACCAGGACGTAGCGGATGGCGAAGCCGCCGAGCTGGTCGGTCTGGTCGGCGCCGGAGCCGGCGACGAGGCTGGAGACGACCTTGTCGAGGCGGGTGTCGCTGCCGGCCGCGTCGGCGAGTTCGGCGTCGCCGAGGCGGCCGCCGGAGCCGCGGACCAGGCTGTAGGAGAGGGCGGCCGGGGAGTCCGCGCCGATGACGAGGGTGCGGGCCTGGTCGCGGGTACCGCTCTCTTCGGCGACGAAGGCGGGGACCTGGACGGGGTCACGGCGCTCCAGCGGTCCGGCGGCTCCGCTGAGCATCCAGCCGGCCGCGCCCACGAGCGGGCCGACGGCGGCGGCGAGCGCGATCAGGGCGGCGAGGGGCTGGCGCCAGCCGAAGCTGCGGGCGGCGACGCGTTCCTTGGCCCCGTCGGCGCCGACGACGGCGGCGGCCAGCAGGGCGAGTCCGTAGACGAGGGTGGCGGGGCCGGCCCAGGTGGTGCGGTTGACGAGGACGGCGAGGACAAGCGCGGCGAGCGCGGTGGCCCATGCGGCGCGTACGGCGAACTGCCGGTCGGCGCGCAGGAGCGCGGCCAAGGCGGCGAGGACGACGCCGAGGAGGATCAGGCCGCCCGCGGTGCGGGGGCCGCCGGGGCTGATGCCGAGCAGGTCCAGGGCGGTGGCCGAGCCGGCTCCGTAGGGCAGTCCGGCCTCGCGCAGGAAGCGCGCGGGGTGGGTGAGCAGGCTCAGCGACCAGGGGGCGAGGACCAGGAGGGGGACGACGAGCGTCGCGAGGAGGCGGGGGCCGTACGTCTTCCAGTGCGCGCGGCGCAGGACCAGCGCGGCGGCTGCGAGGACGGCGGCGAGCGGCCAGACGACGGGGGTGAAGGCGGTGGCCAGGGTCAGCAGGAGGGTGTGGGTCCAGGCGGAGCGCCGGCTGCCCTCGCCCTCGCCGAAGCCGAAGGCGGAGACGGAGACGGCGGAGCGGGCGATGAGCGGGAGCAGGATCGCGAGGACCGCGGTGCCGAGGCGGCCGCCGGCGAGGGCTCCGGTGACGGCGGGGAGGAAGGCGTAGGCGATGGCGGCCCAGGCGCGCAGCAGCCGGGATTCCACCAGCGGCCGGGAGGCGAAGTAGGCGGTGAGGCCGGCGAGCGGGACCGAGCAGACGAGCAGCAGGGTCAGGGCGGCGTCGGTGGAGCCGAGGAGCAGGGTGGACAGGGCGCCGAGGACGGCGAGGTAGGGCGGCGCTCCGGCGGTGGTGCCGGTGCCGACGGGCTGCCAGTCGTCGGCGTAGACGCGCCAGAGGTCGAGTCCGCCGTCGGGGGCGGGGAGCAGGGCTCCGCCCATGAGGGAGCCGCCGCCGAGGAGGGAGCGGCAGGCGATGACGGAGACGAGCAGGAGGAGGGCGAAGAGGACGGGCGCGGGCTTGCGGGCGATCCGCTTGAGGCGCGCGAACTGTTCGATCTCCAGGTAGTCGGCGTCGTCCCCGCCGGGTCCCGATTCGACGGCTCCGCCGTGTCGGCCGGCGTTGGTGCTCTCGGGTTCGCCGTCGGCGCCGAAGTAGCCGGCGAGCTGTTCGGCGTTGGCGCGCAGGCTGGCGCCGGACGGCGGGAAGAGGGGGCGCAGTTCCTTGGCGGAGACGGCGGCGCGGCCTCTGCGGCGGCGGGCTCCGAGGATCCGGCCGGGGCGGAGCAGGGTGGCGAGGAGGCCGGTGATCTCGTCGACGGCCTGTCCGGGTGCCTTGCCGACGAGGTAGGCGAGGGTGCGCAGGACGGTGCCGAAGAGGATGCGCAGCAGGACGTACGGGAGGGCGCGGCCGGGGCTGTTGGCCAGCATCGTGTAGACGGCGCCGGCCTTGTCGACGCGGTGCGGGCTGGCGGCGGAGCGGCCGACGCAGTCGACGGTGCGGCGTTCGCGGGCGGAGGCCTCGGCGTGCCGCAGGACGGCTTCGGGGGCGACGAGGACGGTGTGCCCGGCGCTCTGGACGCGCCAGCACAGGTCGACGTCGTCGCGCATGAGGGGCAGGCGGCGGTCGAAGCCGCCGAGGGCGTCGTACACGTCGCGGCGGATGAGCATGCCCGCGCTGGACACGGAGAGGACGGGCTGGACCTGGTCGTGCTGGCCCTGGTCCTGTTCGCGCCGGTCGAGGCCGGTCCAGCGGCGGCCGCTGCGGGCGATGGTGACGCCGACTTCGAGGAGCTGCTTCTTGTCGTACCAGCCGCGCAGTTTGGGGCCGATGACGGCGGCTTCGGGGTTCTCCTCGGCGACGCGCAGCAGTTCGGCGAGGGCGTCGGGCTCGGGTGCGCAGTCGTCGTGGAGCAGCCAGAGCCACTGGACGGGTTCGCCGTGGGGCAGGTCGGGGAGGTCGTACGCGTCGTCGCGCCAGGTGCGGCTGACGGGATCCCAGCCGGAGGGGCGCTTGAGGTACGGGAGTTCCTCGGGGGTCAGGGTGCCGGCGGTGCGGGCGGCCTCGTCGACGGCCGCGCCGAAGCCGGTGCGGCGGGCGAGGTGCAGGACGCGGTCCTCGCCGAGGGCCTCGCCGAGCAGGCGCGCGGAGTCGTCGGCGCTGCCGGTGTCGGCGGCGATGTGGCTCTGGGCGGGGCGTTCCTGGCCGAGGAGACCGGCGAGGGTCCGGGGCAGCCAGCGGGAGCCGTCGTGGGCGACGAGGACGGCGGTGACGACGTGCCGGGGGAACTCTGGTGCGGCGGCAGCCTGGTAGGAGGCGCTCGACTGGCTGTGCAGGGACATCGCGGTACGGGCCCTCCGGCCGGGGGTCCGGGGGTGGTGTGCCCTCGGAGGCTGCTGGACAGCGCCCCACCCTAACGGCTGGGAACACAGCGGTCCGCCTCCTGCGGGGAAGGTGCGGGAGGCGGACCGTTTGCTCTGCTCGGTGCCGTGCTGTTCGTGCCGTTCGCTGTACTGCGTTTTGTGCCGATGCGTGCACTGTGGCCGCTGCCGTGCGTGAGGCCGGGTGTACAGGCGGCTATGCCGTCGGGTGTGCCGCTGGATATGCCGCTGGATATGTCGTGGGCCGTGCCGCGGGCCGTGCCGCGGGCCGTGCCGCGGGCCCTGCCGTGGGCGCCGTTCGGTGCGCGCCGAGGGCGCTTCAGACGGCGGCCTTCTTCAGGCGTCGCCGCTCGCGCTCGGACAGGCCGCCCCAGATGCCGAACCGCTCGTCGTTGGCGAGTGCGTACTCAAGGCATTCGGAGCGGACTTCGCAGGCGAGGCAGACCTTCTTGGCCTCGCGGGTCGAGCCGCCCTTCTCGGGAAAGAAGGACTCGGGGTCGGTCTGGGCGCAGAGAGCTCGCTCCTGCCATCCGAGCTCTTCGTCCGCCTCCTCGACCAGCAGTTCCTGAACCAGCTCGGTCATGTGCGCCCCTCGCTCTGTCTGTGCGTCCCCGTGGTCATGCCGTCACTCATCGCTACGTAACGACACGAGTGAAATTACAAGTGCGGGGCTCCAGCGCAGTCAAGCCGAGATCTGCTATTGGGCCCCTTATTCACTCTGCGGAACCAAGCCTATGCAGAAAGTGTTCATATCGCCAAAAATCGTGACACATGCCACACGTCTGCCACACGTGTCACTTGCGGGACTCCCCTCCCGTAGCCGACGCGTCACTCTGTGGTGGGGTTCCGATCCGGCCGAAGAAGCGGCACAGATCACATTTCAGCCACAGAGGGACATCGCACAGCTTTACGGGTTTGAGAGCCGCCACAGCGGCTGCGGCACGACTCGAAGCGCCACATCCCCTGGCCCCGACTGCACAAACCTTTCTCCGGGCACGGTAACCGGATGAGGTGAAACTTTTCCACCAAATCGGACATTGGGTTGACAGTCCGGCCCCCCACCCGGTCTTCTTGTAGCCATGTCAGCGCCCTCAGCCGCCACCCGGACCCCCATTCGTGGGTTCCTGTGCGCTGCCCAGGTTCGCTGTTGCTGTTGCAGCTGTTGATGCCTCGGGAGCTTCGGCTCCCCTGAGCTCCAGCTCGCCCCCCACAGCAACCGCCGCACGACTGACATCCGTCGAGGAACCCCCCGATGAACAGCACCAGCACCCTGAACGCCACCCCCACCCCCACCCCCACCGCGGCCATCGCCCCGGCGATGGCCGAGAGCGACCTCCAGATCGCCGGCGACATCCTCTCCGTCCAGCACCTCCTGCAGCCCGCCCGCGAGCACCCGGCCACCGTCGCCGAGTTCGTGGGCCTCGCGCGTTCCATCGCCGCCGACCGTTCCGAGTGGGAGCACCTGGTCCGGTACGACGCCACGACCCGCTGGTACCACCGGCTGCGCACCGGCCCCGGCTACGAGGTCTGGCTGCTCAGCTGGGTCCCCGGCCAGGGCAGCGGCCTGCACGATCACGGCGCCTCCTCCGGCGTGCTGACCGTCCTGGACGGCGAGCTGACCGAGCACACCGCCCGCGGCCGGCTCACCCTCGGCGCCGGCTCCCAGCGCGTCTTCGCCCCCGGCTACGCCCACGAGGTGCAGAACGACAGCCTCGAAGGGGCCGTCAGCCTGCACGTGTACTTCCCCGGCCTGACCGAGATGCCGATGCACAGCTGCTCTCCGGCCCGGCCCGAGGCCCTCTCCGTCTGACCCGGCCCCCCGCCTGAGACTCCCACCCGTCACCCGACCACCGCCCCTCAGCGGCCGGCCTGCGGCTGACAGACTGTCCCGCATGCGCATTGTTGTTCTGGCCGGCGGCATCGGCGGCGCCCGTTTCCTCCGAGGTCTCCAGTCCGCCGTTCCCGACGCGGACATCACGGTCATCGGCAACACCGGTGACGACATTCACCTGTTCGGGCTCAAGGTCTGCCCCGACCTGGACACCGTGATGTACACCCTCGGCGGTGGCATCAACGAGGACCAGGGCTGGGGCCGCACCGACGAGTCCTTCACCGTCAAGGAGGAACTCGCCGCGTACGGGGTCGGACCGACCTGGTTCGGCCTCGGTGACCGCGACTTCGCCACCCACATCGTCCGTACGCAGATGCTCGGTGCGGGCTACCCGCTCAGCGCCGTCACCGAGGCCCTCTGCGACCGCTGGCAGCCCGGGGTCCGGCTGCTCCCCATGTCCGACGACCGCGTCGAGACCCATGTCGCGATCACCGACTCCCAGACCGGCGAGCGCCGAGTCATCCACTTCCAGGAGTACTGGGTCCGGATGCGCGCCGCGGTGGACGCGGAGGCCGTCGTCCCCGTGGGTGCCGAGCAGGCCAAGCCCGCGCCCGGCGTCCTGGAGGCCATCGCGGCCGCCGACGTGATCCTCTTCCCGCCGTCGAACCCGGTGGTGTCGGTGGGGACCATCCTCGCCGTACCCGGCATCCGCGAGGCCGTGGCCGCCGCCGCGGCCCCCGTGGTGGGGCTCTCCCCCATCGTCGGGGGCGCACCCGTGCGCGGGATGGCCGACAAGGTGCTGGCCGCCGTCGGCGTGGAGTCCACCGCCGCGGCCGTCGCCCTGCACTACGGCACGGAGCTGCTCGACGGCTGGCTCGTCGACACCGCCGACGCGGACTCCGTCGCCGCGGTGGAGGCCGCCGGCATCACCTGCCGTGCGGTACCGCTGATGATGACCGACCTGGCCGCCACGGCGGAGATGGCGCGGGCCGCGCTGGAACTGGCGGAGGCCTCCCGGTGACCGACGAGGACCTTCCGCGCCAGTTCCTGGTGGAGGCCGTCCGCGGGCTGCCCGAGGTGCGGCCCGGCGACGACCTGGCGGCGCTGATCGCCGCCGCGACGGACGTCCCCGCCGGGTCCGGCACCTCCTCGCGGCTGCGGGACGGCGACATCCTGCTCGTCACCTCGAAGATCGTCTCCAAGGCGGAGGGCCGGATCGTCCGCGCCGATTCCCGCGAGGAGGCGATCGACGCCGAGACCGTACGCGTCGTCGCGCGCCGCGGGACGCTGCGGATCGTGGAGAACCGGCAGGGGCTGGTCATGGCGGCCGCCGGGGTCGACGCCTCGAACACCGAGTCCGGCACCGTCCTGCTGCTGCCCGAGGACCCCGACGCCTCGGCCGCCGCCATCCGCGCCCGGCTGCGGGAGCTGCGCTCCGTGGACGTGGGCGTGATCGTGACGGACACCTTCGGGCGGCCGTGGCGCACCGGGCTCACCGACGTGGCGATCGGCTCGGCCGGCGTGCAGGTCCTGGACGACCTGCGCGGGGGCACCGACGCCCACGGGAACCCGCTGAGCGCGACGGTCGTCGCGACCGCCGACGAGCTGGCCGCGGCCGGCGACCTGGTCAAGGGCAAGGCCCGGGGCCTGCCCGTGGCGATCGTGCGCGGGCTGGAACACCTGCTGGGCGAGGGGTCCTCGGCGGCCGATCTCGTCCGCTCGCCGGCCGACGACATGTTCCGGCTGGGCACCTCGGAGGCGGTACGGGAAGCCGTGACGCAGCGGCGTACCGTACGGGCCTTCACGTCCGAGCCGGTGGACCCCGGCGCGGTCCGCCGCGCGGTGGCGGCGGCCGTGACGGCCCCGGCCCCGCACCACACGACGCCGTGGCGGTTCGTCCTGCTGGAGTCGGCGGGGGCGCGGCTGGAACTGCTGGACGCGATGCGGGACGCCTGGATCGAGGACCTGCGGCGGGACGGGAAGTCCGAGGAGTCCATCGCGAAGCGGGTCCGGCGGGGCGATGTCCTGCGGGGCGCTCCGTATCTGGTGGTGCCCTGCCTGGTCACCGACGGCGCGCACGACTACGGGCACGCGCGCCGGGACGCGGCCGAGCGGGAGATGTTCGTCGTCGCCATGGGCGCGGGCGTGCAGAACTTCCTCGTCACGCTGGCCGGCGAACGGCTGGGCTCCGCGTGGGTGTCCTCGACGATGTTCTGCCGGGACGTGGTGCGCAAGGTGCTCGGGCTTCCGGAGGACTGGGACCCGATGGGTGCGGTGGCCGTGGGGCACGCCGCGGTCGCTCCTGCGGAGCGGGCGGGGCGGGCGGCGGAGGAGTTCATCGAGGTGCGGTGACCCTCCGGGGTGGGCCCTGGCCCCGGGCCTGTCGTCAAACTCCCGTCGTCGCCCGAAGGGCGGCCTCGCGGCGTCTGGTGCGTGCTCTCGGCGTTGCCGGGCGGGAGTTCGACGACAGGCCCTAGAGCCTGCCGATGTCGCCCCGGGGCATCCGGGGGGCCCGGCGGGGTGGGGCAGCGCCGGCCAGGAGGATGAGTCGGGCCGCGCGGTGGCGCTGGCCGGCGTAGGGGGCGAGGAGCTCCAGCATGGCGGCGTCGTCGGCGTCCCGGTCCCCGGCCAGGGCGTAGCCGATGATGCCGGGCAGGTGGAGGTCGCCGGTGGTGACGGCGTCCGCGGCGCCGTTGCTGCGCTGGAGGGTTTCGGCGGAGGTCCACGGGCCGATGCCGGGGACCGCCTCCAGCCGGGCGGTGGCCGCCGGCAGGTCCATGGCGGCGGCCTCTTCGAGGCGAGCGGCGAGGCGGGCCGCGCGGACGATGGTGGCGGAGCGCTTGGAGTCGACTCCGGCCTTGTGCCAGTCCCAGGAGGGGATGAGGGTCCAGGTCCGGGGGTCGGGCATGACGTAGAGGCCGCGGCCGCTGCCGCCTTCGTCCGGGCCCGGGCCCGGAGCCGGCTCGCCGTACTGGCGTACGAGGCGGCGCCAGGCGCGGTACGCCTCGTCGGCGGTGACCTTCTGCTCCAGGACCGTGGGGATCAGGGACTCCAGGACCAGGCCGGTGCGGGTCAGGCGCAGACCGGGCCGGCGGCGGTGACTGGCGTGCAGGAGGCGGTGGCGGGGGACGAAGGCCGCCGGGTCGTCGGCGGAGCCGAGCAGTTCGGGCAGGCCGTCGAGGACCCAGCCGGCGCCGGGTCCCCACGCGGTGGCCGTCACCCCGGCCCCGTCCCGCGCGACGCGGAGCGTGACCGGGCCGGCGGGGGTCCGGCTGGCCCGCCAGACCGCTCCCGCGGTGGCGCGGAAGGTGGGGTCGGCGGGGCCGCGTCTGAGGGGGCCGAGGGTGAGGCCCAGGTCCACTGGGGTGGGTGGGGTCCAGGTGCGGGATCGGGGGGCGGTGGGGTCTGGGCCCGTGCCAGTGCCCGTGCCGGAGGCTGGGCCTGGGCCGGCGCCCGCGCCTCGGCCGGTGCCGGTCCCGGCGCCCGTGTCACGGCCCGCGCCCGCGCCCGTGCCGGGTCCGGTGCCTGCGCCTGGGCCGGTGCCCGGGCCGGTCCCGGTGCCCGTGTCACAGCCCGCGCCCGTGCCGGGTCCGGTGCCCGCGCCTGGGCCGGTGCCCGGGCCGGTCCCGGTGCCCGTGTCACAGCCCGCGCCCGTGCCGGGTCCGGTGCCCGTGCCTGGGCCGGTGCCCGGGGCGGAGTCCGGGATGGGGCCCGGGACCGGGGCGGATGCGGGGGCGGCGCTCGGGCCGGTGCTCCGGGCCGTGCCGGGGGCCGGGGTTGTGCTTGGGCCGGCGGTTGGGGTGGGGGTGGGCACGGTGGTGCGGCCGCCGCGGATCGCGGTGCGGGTGAGGGGGTCGTAGCGGCCGGACATGTCTCTGAGCGTAGCCCTGCGGGGCTGTCCCCTACCCGCCCTTCGCCCGTTCCCCGGGCTCTGCCCGGACCCGCGCCTCAAACGCCGGCGAGGCCGGGGGTGCCTCCGGGCGCTGCCCGGAGCTCGGTCCTCAAACGCCGGCGGGCTGGGGAGGGGTGCCGGGCGCTGCCCGGAGGCCGGTCCTCAAACGCCGGACGGGCTAAGGTGCCCGGCGCAGCGGCGCGAAGCCGGGGAGGCCCGCCAGGGCCGCACCGTGCGAGCGGCGCGTCAAGAAGGGGGCCTCAGGGGCGGCCCTGGAGTTTGGCCGAGGCGGTTCGGGTGGGGGGGAGTTGGGTGTAGAGGTGGCGGCCGGGGCATTCCGTGGCGAAGCCGTCGCGGTGGCCCGAGATGACGTTCAGGCGGACGTTGCTGCCCTTCGCGTAGAGGTTGCCGCCGCCCGACTTGAGGGTGGTCTTCGCTCGGGGGTCCGCTCCGAAGAGGCCGAGCTTCCAGGCCGTGAGGCGGGCCACCGCGTCGACCGCCGCCTTGGGCGGGGCCGTGGAGGCGAAGGTGCCGATGACCGCCACGCCCATGCTGTCCGTGTTGAAGCCCATGGTGTGCGCGCCGAGGACCGCCTTGGCGACTCCGCCCGCCCGGCCCTCGTAGACGGTGCCGCACTTGTCTACGGCGAAGTTGTAGCCGATGTCGCGCCAGCCGCTGCTGACCACGTGGTAGCGGTACAGGCTGCGCAGGACGGCCGGGGCGTCCTTGCAGGCGTAGTTGTTGCCCGAGGCGGTGTGGTGGACGAAGGCGGCCTTGACCGTGTTCGTGTAGACGAAGCCCTTCTCGCGCAGGCTCTCGTCCGCGCCCCATCCCAGCCGGGTGACGATCTTCGGGCGCGGGCCGATGTACGGGGCGGCCGCGAGTGCCTCGTCGGCGAGGACCGCGTCGGCGGTGGAGTCGGCCTTGTTGAGGGCGGGGATCTCCTGGGCTCCCAGGGGGGCCATCGGGATGTTGGCGGAGGAGGACTCCGCCGTCTCCATCGTCATGCCGGGGAGGAGGGCCAGCTCCCCCTTGTCGTCGTCATCGACGGGGGAGGGACCGTTCGGGGTGGCCTCTTCGGACGTGTTGGCGTTCTTGGCGTCCTGCTGGGCGTGGCTGGAGGCTCCCGGGTCCACGAGTTCGATGCGCAGGCCCGTCGGGAGTCCGCCGCTCACCGCGCGGCCGCCCGGTTCCGCCTGGACGCGGACCTCGATGCCGTCCGACTGGCCGACCCACAGGGGGGCGGTGCTGCCGCGGACCCGGCCGGAGCCGCGTTCGACCGTGTCGGGGTCGGCGGCGTGTTCGCTGGTGTGGGTGTCGACGTCCTGCCATTCGGACCAGGCCGAGGTGGCGACGGAGCGGGTGCGGACCTGGACGCGGCCGTCGAGCCGGGTGCTCGCGTCGTCCCAGACGACACCGACCAGCGAGAAGGTCTTGACCTCGCGCGCCGACAGGCCCCGTGTCTCGGGCAGCCGGGGTGCGGTGCTCATGCCGGGGATCCCGGTGGTGCGGTCCGCCGCGGGTCCCACGGGGACGAGCGGCACGGACTGGGTGGATCCGGCGGGGGCCGCGGGGGCTGCCGAGCCCGCCGGGGCCGATGGCTGCGCCGCCGCCGGGTGTGCGAGGGCCGTGGACGAGAGCGCGAGCGGCAGGGCCAGTGCGGCAGCCGTCGCGACGCCGATCGAGGAAGCAAGGAATGCACGCATGGAAAGGATGCTGGGGACTGCCGGGGGCGGGCGCCATCCGAGAACTGACGCGCCGTCCGGTCCCGGCATCGATACCCCTCCTCCGTACGGGGGATCGTGCTGCGGCCGTACGGAGGAGGGGCGCGGGCCCCCCGCGTAGGCTCTGGTCCGTGAACGCCACTGACCGCACCCCTGCCGACCTGCTGCGATCCGCGCTCGCCGCTGATCCCGGCCGCCCGCTCGTCACCTTCTACGACGACGCCACGGGCGAGCGCGTCGAATTGTCCGTCGCCACCTTCGCCAATTGGGTGGCCAAGACCGCCAATCTGCTCCAGGGCGACCTGGGCGCCGAGCCGGGCGACCGGCTCGCCCTGCTGCTCCCCGCGCACTGGCAGAGCGCCGTGTGGCTGCTCGCCTGCGCCTCCGTCGGGGTCGTGGTGGAGGTGGGCGGGGATCCGGGCGGCGCCGACCTCGTCGTGAGCGGGCCGGACACGCTGGAGGAGGCCTCCGCGTGCTCCGGCGAGCGGGTGGCGCTCGCGCTGCGACCGCTGGGCGGGCGCTTCCCGCAGCCGCCGGCCGGGTTCGCCGACTACGCCGTGGAGGTGCCGGGGCAGGGCGACCGCTTCGCGCCCTTCCAGCCCGTGGACGCGGACGGCCCGGGGCTGGTGGTCGGCGGCGAGGAGCTCTCGTACGCCCGGATCTGCGAGCGGGCCCGCGAGGACGCGGCGAAGCTCGGCTTCGGCGAGGGGGCACGGGTGCTGTCCCGGCAGGGCTACGACAGCTGGGAGGGGCTCTCGGCCGGGCTCTACGCGGCGCTGGCCACGGGCGGCTCCGTGGTGCTGTGCCGCAATGCCGAGGGGCTGGCGGACGGGGCGCTGGCCCAGCGGATCGAGAGCGAGCGGGTCACCCACACGGTCTGACTCCGCCCGGCTCCGGCGTCACCCACACCGCCCAATGCCGGATCTGGGCTATTTGTCACCCATATGGCCCTATACACGGCCGCGCCCCCGGGCCGCATCGAACACCCGGGGGCAGGATCGGCACAGGCCGTACTCACCCGTACGGCCCGTACCGGTTCGGGTGAGGGGACGGAACGCGAGTGACGGACAGCGCGGGCATACCGGGCGGCACCGATGCGGCCGGAGGCGAGAAGCCTCCGAACGGCCGCAGGCGGCGCCGGCTGCTGCGCTGGATCGGGCTCGGGACCGGCATGCTGGTCGTCGCAGGGGCGGGCACGGGCTGGTGGGTCTACTCCAAGCTCGACGGGAACATCGCCGAGGACACCTCCGCCGCCGCCGAGCTGCGGCGCTACGACAAGGAGCGCCCGGCCCACGTGGCGGGCGGCGCGCAGAACATCCTGCTGATCGGCTCGGACTCCCGCACCGGCGCGGGCAACGCCCCGTACGGGCAGGACGAGGGCACGCAGCGCTCGGACACCACGATCCTGCTGCACCTGCCGGCGGACCGGAAGAGTGCGACGGCGGTGTCGATACCGCGGGACCTGATGACGGAGATACCCGCGTGCCTGAAGCCTGACGGCAACCGCACCAGGGAGCAGTTCGCCCAGTTCAACTGGGCCTTCCAGTGGGGCGGGACCGCCTGCACGATCCGTACGGTCGAGGCGATGACCGGGATCCGGGTCGATCACCACATGGTGCTGGACTTCAGCGGCTTCAAGAAGATGGTGGACGCCATCGGCGGGGTGGAGGTCTGCCTGAAGCGGCCGGTGGACGACACCGAGGCCAAGCTGAAGCTGCCGGCGGGCCGCCAGACCCTGCAGGGCGAGCAGGCGCTGGGCTTCGTACGGGCCCGCTACAGCCTGGGCAACGGCAGCGACACCGAGCGGATGGAGCGCCAGCAGGCGTTCCTCGGGTCGCTCGTCAAGAAGGTGCAGAGCAACGGGGTGCTGCTCAATCCGGCACGGCTGTACCCGCTGCTGGACGCGGCGACCTCCTCGGTGACCACCGACCCGGGGCTGGCCTCGCTGCGGGGCCTGTACGAACTGGTGCGGGGCGTACGCGACATCCCGACCGACCAGATCAAGTTCCTCACGGTGCCGCGCCGGCCGTACGCCGCCGACGCGAACCGGGACGAACTGCGCCAGCCGGACGCGACGCAGCTCTTCCAGCGGCTGCGGGCGGACCAGCCGCTCACCATCGCCCCGCCCGCGCCCGAGAACACGGCCACGCCCGCTCCGGCCTCCCGGCCCGAGGGGGAGCCGGACGGGGAGCGGGACGGGGAGCGGGACGGGGCGGCGGCCGACGGCGGGGCGCGCGCCGGAACGGACGCCCCGGGAACCGCGGAGCCCTCCGCTCCCGTCCCCACATTCACCGGCACCACGGCCGGTGTGGCCGACTGCCGGTAAAGCAATCCCAAAAGCCGGTGCCCGGGCCGAGCTTGTTGAGGCGATTGCCCCGTTGTAAGTGCGTGGAATTCATCACCAGCATGGTTTGCGGCGAACCTGTCCGGATAAGGTGAGCGATCCGGCGCCCGGCCAGCACAGAGGCCGTGTGCCAGCAGCCGGATCGTTGACCGTGCGCCTGGGGGAGGCGCGTCGCGAAGCACCGACGGAGGATTCGAGCAAACCGTGGATGCGCAAAGCCGTGGACGGGCCGACGAGATCGACCCCGCAGACCAGTGGGCACTCAACCCCCGCACCGGCAACTACGAACTGCGACTGGAAGATTCCGCTGCGCAAGCACCCTCGCAGCGGTCCGTCCCCCGCGCGGCGCCCCGTAGAGCCCCTGTTCCCCCCCGCTCCCCCGCGGCCCCGTCCCCCGCGGTCCCCGGACCGCGCCGCGGTGACGGTCCCCCGCCCGGCGGCGGCCGGCGCGGCGGGCGTTCGCGCAAAGTCGGCGGCGGGGGCCGCAAACGGGCCCTGACCATCACCGGCGGGACCCTGGCGGTGCTGCTGATCGGCGGCTCGGTGGCGGGGTACCTCTATTACCAGCACCTGAACGACAACATCGACGTCACCGACGTCGGCGACGCGGGCACGAGCGGCGGGTTCAGGAAGGACCAGCCGATCAACATCCTCGTCATCGGCACGGACAAGCGCAGCGGCACGGGCAACGAGGGGTACGGGGACGCCGGCAGCGTCGGCCACGCCGATACGACGATCCTCTTCCACGTCTCGAAGGACCGCTCCAACGCCACGGCGCTGTCCATCCCCCGCGACCTGATCACCAATCTGCCGGTCTGCCCCACGAAGCAGCCGGACGGCTCGACGAAGGACATCCCCGCCGAGCGCGGGGCCCGCTTCAACACCAGCCTCGGGCAGGCGGGCCGCGACCCGGGCTGCACGATGCGCACGGTCAAGGAGCTCACCGGGATCCAGGTCGACCACTTCATGATGGCCGACTTCAACGCGGTGAAGAACCTGAGCACCGCCGTCGGCGGGGTGCCGGTCTGCGTGGCCAAGGACGTCAACGACAAGGACTCCAAGCTCAAGCTGACGGCGGGCGAGCACCGACTGCAGGGCGAACAGGCACTGGCCTTCGTACGGACCCGGCACGCCTTCGGCAACGAGAGCGACCTCGACCGCATCAAGACCCAGCAGCAGTTCCTCGGTTCGATGATGCGCGAGATGAAGTCCAAGGAAACGCTGACGAGTCCGAAGAAGTTCTTCTCCCTCGCGGAAGCCGCCACCAAGTCGCTGAGCGTGGATTCGGGCATAGGGTCGATCGGAAAACTCACCGATCTCGCGGGCGAGTTGAAGAACATCGACCTCAAGAACATCACCTTCACCACGCTTCCGGTGCTCGACAATCCGGCGGAGAAGGTCAAGGCCACCGTGGTGGTCAACCAGGCGCAGGCCGAACCGCTGTTGCAGATGATCCGCGGGGACGTCTCCCTCACCGAGGTCGAGAAGAAGGAACAGGCCGCGAAGGACGCAGCGGCCTCGGACGCGAAGGCCCGGCTGGACGCCCTGACGCAGGGCCCCCGCGCGGCGGCCCAGGACGTCCGCGTGGACGTCCTCAACGGCGGCGGCCCGGCCGGATCCGCGTCCGGCACGCTGAACTGGCTGCAGAACACCAAGGGGGTGCTCAAGTCCAGCAACCTGGGCAACGCGCCCGCCAAGGTGGATGCCACGCAGCTGGAGTACGCGCCCAACCAGGCCGATCAGGCCAGGGCGTTGGCGGACATGATGGGGCTGCCGGCGACGGCACTGAAGCCGGGAACGGCCGACGCCGCGCCCAAGACGCCGATGAAGTTGACACTCGGCGCAGACTTCAAGGGGGCGGGGGTCTCCATGACGGCGCCTCAGCAGGTGCCCGAAGGCGTCCAGCGGGTCGGCGCGGACAAGGCCGTCTGCGCCAAGTGACCCGACAGGCGGGCCGACCGGCCCTCCGCGGTCACGAAATGACATGCCGGAACGCGTCGGACCGGCACAATACCGACACAAAGTGATCGTGATGGGGGACGCGTGAGGCACAGCAGCGTGCAAGGGGAGGGGGCGCCGGGCCAGGCCGGCGACGGCATATCCGGCGCCGGCACCCGTCAGGCGGCCACCGGTGCCGTACCGGCGCCGAGGTCGGGTTCCGGCCACCGCCGCGCCGGTCGCGGGAGCGGCGGCGGCAGACGCCCGAACCGGCGGGGGCGGCGCATCCTGCGCTGGACGGCCTCCATCGTGGCGCTGCTCATACTCGTGACGGCGGCGGCCGGTTACCTCTACTACCGCCACCTCAACGGCAACATACGCAGCGGCCAGCGCCTGAGCGGCGACAGCGGGGTCGCCAAGAGCGAGGCCGACGCCGCGGGCCGGCGCCCGATCAACATCCTGATGCTCGGCTCCGACCTGCGCGACGAGGCGAACGCGAAACTCGGCGGCGGCTGGGACATGATCGGCGGCCCCGTGCGGGCCGACGTGCAGATGCTGGTCCACATATCGGCCGACCGGAAGAACGCCTCGATCACCACCGTTCCGCGCGACACGATCGTGGACATCCCGGAGTGCACCGATCCCGCGACGGGCACCAAGTACAAAGCCACCAAGATGATGATCAACGAGAGCTTCGCGCGCGGGGGTCCCGGCTGCACCCTGGCCACCTGGGAGAAGATGGCCAACGTCTACATCGACCACTGGATGCTGATCGACTTCGTCGGTGTCGTGAGCATGGCCGACGCGATCGGCGGCGTCGACGTCTGCGTCAACCAGAACGTCTTCGACCAGTCGAAGCCGGGGTCGGGGACGGGCGGTTCGGGCCTCAAGCTGGAGGCGGGCACCACCAGGGTCCAGGGCAAGCAGGCGCTCCAGTGGCTGCGAACGCGGCACGCCTTCGGCAGTGACATGGGCCGGGCCAAGGCGCAGCACATGTACATGAACTCGATGATGCGCGGGCTCAAGAGCCAGAACGCCTTCACCGACCTCCCCCGCCTCACGGGCCTGGCCGAGGCGGCCACGAAGGCGCTGAAGGTCTCGGAGGAGATCGGGTCGGTCAAGAAGCTCCTCGACCTCGCCCTGCTGCTCAAGGACGTGCCGGTCAACCGCATCACGACGGCCACGATCCCGGTGCTGCAGGCCCCGGGCGACAAGGACCGGCTGATCCTCAACCCCACGGACGCCCCGAAGGTGTGGAAGCTGCTCCGCGAGGACGTCGCCATGGACAAGAACGGCGCCCCGGCGGCGGCCGCGAGCGGATCGCCCTCGCCGCCCGCGCCCTCGTCCACGCCGAGCTCGCAGCCGGCCTCCGACCCCGCGAAGATCGCCGTGCAGGTGGTCAACGGCACGGGTGTCGGGGCGCAGCCGGTGGGCAAGCGGGCCACGGCCATCGCGGGCCAGCTCGTCGCCAAGGGGTTCTCGCTGGCCAAGGCGGACGGCGCGCTCACCCCGGAGAAGGCGACGGTCGTCCGCTACGCCACGGACGCGCAGGCAGCCGACGCGCAGAGCGTGGCCGCGGCGCTCGGGATCCCGGGCACCTCCGTGCAGAAGTCGGCCACGGCAGCCAAGATCACGGTCCTGGTGGGTGCCGACTGGCGCGAGGGCGCCGTCTACCCGCAGCAGGCGCCGCCCGAGGCCGGCGACGTCCCGGAGACGGCCGACGTGCTCAACGGCACGGACACCAGCTGCATGGACATCTACGGGCCGTACCAATGGAAGTGAGACGCTGAAGCAGGGGCTCGCCGAAGCGCTGACGCCTCCAGGCACCGAAAGGGGTGACCCGGTCCGACGAGGACCGGGTCACCCCTTTCGGGCAAGCGGGCTCAGAGCTCGGCGGCGTCCCGGCTCACCGACGGGCGGCGGCTCGCGATGACCTTGGCCGCGAGCGAGCGCGGGCTGGTCAGGAAGCCGTATCCCCAGCACATGTGCATCGTCGCCAGGGCGACGGGGATCTGCAGCCGGGCCTTCAGCGACAGGCCCTTGCCGGCCGGGACGGAGCCGGCGGTGATCGCCGCGAGGTAGCCCGCCGGGAGGACGAAGGCCCACGGGGTGAGCGCCGCTCCGGCGACCAGACCGGCGGCGACCGCGCACACGGCGGCCGGCGGGGCGAGGTAGCGCAGGTTGATGGAGCCCGCGTGGTAGCGGGCCACCACGTGGCGCCAGCGCCCGTAGTCCTTGTACTGCTTGGCGAGCGCCCGCACCGAGGGCCGCGGTCGGTACTGGACCTTCAGTTCCGGCGAGAACCAGATCAGCCCGCCGGCGTCGCGGATGCGGAAGTTCAGCTCCCAGTCCTGCGCGCGGATGAACTCCACGTTGTACCCGCCGGCGGCCTCCAGGGCCTCCCGCCGGAACACCCCGAGGTAGACGGTGTCGGCGGGGCCGGCCTTGCCACCGGTGTGGAAGGCGGCGTTGCCGACGCCGATGCGCGAGGTCATCGCGGCGGCGACAGCGTCCTCCCAAGGGTTCTCGCCCTCGGCGTGCATGATGCCGCCGACGTTCTGCGCGCCGGTCTCCTCCAGGAGGCGGACCGCGGTGGCGATGTAGTCCGGGGAGAGCATGCCGTGGCCGTCCACGCGCACGACGATCGGGTGGCGCGAGGCCTGGATGGCCGCGTTGAGGGCGGCGGGGGTGCGGCCGGTGGGGTTCGGGACGGTGTGGACGCGGGCTCGGTCATTGGACGCAGTTTCCCGTACCAGCTCGGCGGCGATCTCGTCCGTACGGTCCTTGGAGGGCCCGAGGGCGATCACCACTTCCATCTCACCCCCGTACTCCTGTCCGAGGATGTGGTGGACCGAGTCGCGCAGATGGCGCTCCTCGTCGAGTACCGGCATGATCACCGAGACTGCGGGCTGCTGGACGGGCATGTGGTCCTTCAAGGTCGGGTATCGGTGTCACGTTACCGCGTACGGGGGAACCGGGTGCGCGCCGGATGAGCAGTACGGACAGCAGCTGATCGTATGGACCTACTGTTCTGACGAATCTGCCGAACGTGCGAGGTGTCCCCCGTGCCCCAGCCGCACCGTCCCACCCGACCCGCCCTGCCCGCCCGGTCCGCCCGGCCGTCGCAGCGCGCGCCGCGGCCCGGCGGTCCGGCCGTCCCCCCCAGCAGGATCCGGCCGACGGGCGGGAAGCGGCCGGCGGACAGACCCCGATGGGGGGTGCGGCTCGCCGCGGGGCTGTCGGTGCTCGTCCTGGGCTCGGGAGCCCTCGGGCACGCCGTGATGACGGGGCTGGACACCGGGATCCAGCGCGTGGACCCCTTCAAGGACATGAAGAACCGCCCGCAGGCCGGGCACGGGGTGAATTTCCTGCTCGTCGGCACCGACGGCCGCGACAAGATCACCGCCGAGGAGAAGCGCGAGTACCGCCTGGGGGGCGCGCCCTGCCACTGCACCGACACCGTGATGCTGGTCCACCTCTCGGCGGACCGGTCGCGGGCCAGTGTGGTCAGCCTCCCCCGCGACAGCTTCGTGGAGCTGCCCGCGCACGTGGACGGCTCCAGCGGCAAACCGCACCGGGCCCACCCCGTGAAGCTCAACGCCGCCTATGCCGAGGGCGGGCCCCAGCTGACCGTGCGCACCGTGGAGAACATGACCCGCGTGAAGATCGACCACTACCTGGAGGTCGACTTCACCAGCTTCATGAAGACGGTCGACGCCATGGGCGGCGTGGAGATCTGCACGGCCAAGACCATGAAGGACCCCAACACCGGCCTCGACCTGCTCCCCGGCACCCACCGGCTCAGCGGCGGCCAGTCCCTGCAGTACGTGCGCTCGCGCCATGTCGACGGGGGCTCGGACCTGGGCCGGATGCAGCGCCAGCAACGGTTCATCGCCGCCCTGATCAAACAGGCCACCGGGGGCGGGGTGCTGCTCAACCCCGTCAAGTTCAAGGAGGTCAGCTCCACCCTGCTGAGCTCGGTCCGGGCCGACAGGGGCTTCGGCTCGGAGCAGATGCTGGCGCTCGGGCAGGCGATGCGCGATTTCACCCCGTCCTCCTCGGAGTTCGCCTCCGTGCCCGTCGGCAACCCCTCCTTCCCGGTCAAGGGCATCGGCTCCACCGTGAAATGGGACGAGGGGAAGGCCGCGAAGCTCTTCCAGGCGCTGCGCGAGGACCGGCCGATGGCCGCGCCCGCAGCCCCCGCCGCCGGCGGCCGTCCGGCGCGCCGGCAGCCGGCGGTACCGGTGGACGTGCCCCCGGGGCAGGTCCGGGTCCAGGTGGAGAACGGCACCCGGATCGACGGGCTGGGCACCCGGGTGGACTCGGCGCTGCGCGCCACCGGTTTCAACACCACCCGGGCTCCGGGGAACGGCGCGAGCCGGGAGGTCAAGCGCACGGTGATCACGTACGACCCGCGCTGGGACCGGTCGGCCCGTACGGTGTCCACCGCGCTGCCCGGCAGTGAGCTGCGGGCCGTGCGGGGGCAGGGGCGGACCATCGTGGTGATCGCGGGCGCCGACTACCGCAAGGTGGTGGCGGTGCGCGCGGAGGACCCGTACCAGGGCGAATTCGGTGTGGTCACCGGTGACCAGGTGGTCTGCGGGGGCTCCTGACGGAGCCGGCCCCCGGCCGGACGAAGCGGCGGGCCGAGCAGCCTAGGTGTATTGACCCGCAGCGTTGTTTACGCGGCTGATGGGTGGGTGTCCGCCCAGTGCGGTGTGGGAGCGGTGGTGGTTGTAGGTGTGGAGGA
>NZ_JBHWMB010000080.1:0-25612 GCF_042730015.1 Streptomyces sp. NPDC059957
CCGCCGACGCGCTCCATATGCTTCGGGCTATGACCGACAGCACCGGGATCGACCCCGAAGACACCAAGATCATCACGTTGGCGCGCAGCGCCCGGGCCCGCAACGGCGTGCCCGAGGGGGCGGCGGTCCGGGACGAGACCGGCCGTACGTACGTCGCCGGGACCGTGGCGCTGGACTCCCTGAAGCTGAGCGCGCTCCAGACGGCCGTCGCGATGGCCGTCGCCAGCGGGGCGCAGTCCCTGGAGGCCGCGGCCGTCGTCAGCGCGGCGCAGGCCCCCTCCGACGCCGACCGCGCGGCGGTCCGTGACCTCGGCGGCCCGGACACCCCGGTCCTCCTGGCGGGCCCGGACGGCACTCTGAAGTCGACGACTCCGGCAGGCGCCTGATCCGTGCGGGGTGCGGGGCCGCTCCTGCGGCCCGGCACGGCGGCCCCTTGCGGATCCGCCCTGCGGCTCAGGTGCGTAGGAGGGCCGCCGTTTCGGTGTGGCGCAGTGGGTCGCCCACTCGGCGGGTGTCATGTTCCGCCGGCACTGCAGCGGATCCGCGCCGTGTGCCAGCAGGACCCGGGCCGTTTCCGTACGTTCCTCGGCCCCGGTCCGGCCTAGGGCCGTGCCCGCGTGCCGGTTCGGCCGGTCGGGGCCGGAGCCGACGGCCACCAGGTGCAGCACGGTGCCGATGTGGCCCCGCGTGGCCGCCTGGACCAGCGGCAGTTCCTCCCCGTAGGGGCCGGTGGCCTGCTCGGGGCCCGCGCCGCGAGCGGCAGGCGCACCGCGCGTCCACGGGTACGCGCCGTCGGAGCAAGCTGGGCCAGGGTCGCCTCTCGCCCGCCTCCGCAGCCCGCACCAGGGCTTCCGCGTCCTCTGCCGTCCCACCCGTGTCGCCCACGGGCACATCCTGGCAACCGGGGCCAGGCATGCGCTCAGGCCGCGACGGCCCCGGCAGGGGTCCGGCGGCGGATGACCATGGCCATCAGGGCGGCCATCGCGCACAGGGCTCCCGAGGCGTACCAGACGGGGTCGTACGAGCCGAAGGCGTCGCGGGCCAGGCCGCCGAGGAAGGCCACCAACGCCGCGCCGATCTGGTGCGATGCCAGGACCCAGCCGAAGACGATGGCGCCGTCCTCGCCGTAGTGCTCGCGGCACAGGGCGATCGTCGGCGGGACCGTCGCGACCCAGTCCAGGCCGTAGAAGACGATGAAGAAGATCATCGGCGGGTGCACGGTCGGGGCCAGCAGCATCGGGAGGAAGAGCAGCGAGATCCCGCGCAGGGCGTAGTAGACGGCGAGGAGGCGGCGCGATTCGAAGCGGTCCGTCAGCCAGCCGGAGAACACCGTGCCGATCACGTCGAACACGCCGATCACGGCGAGGAGCCCGGCCGCCGCCGTCACCGGCATGCCGTGGTCGTGGGCCGATGGGACGAAGTGGGTCTTCACCAGGCCGTTGGTCGAGGCCCCGCAGATCGCGAAGGTGCCCGCCAGCAGCCAGAAGGGGCCGGTGCGGGCCGCCTTGAGCAGTACGCTCACGGCCCGGCGGGCGGCGCCGGGGACGGGTGCGGGCTTGGGCGTGTACGCGCCTCCGTACGGGGTGGTCCCGATGTCCGCCGGGTGGTCGCGCAGCAGCAGCCAGACGAAGGGCACGACGGCCAGGGCCGCCAGCGAGACGGTGACGGCCGCCGGGCGCCAGCCGTGGTTCTCGACCAGCCAGGCCAGCAGCGGCAGGAAGACCAGCTGGCCGGAGGCCCCGGCGGCGGTCAGGATGCCGGTGACCAGGCCGCGCCGGGCGGTGAACCAGCGGTTGGTCACCGTCGCGGCGAAGGCCAGGGCCATCGAGCCGCTGCCCAGCCCGACCAGGACGCCCCAGTACAGGATCAGTTGCCAGGAGCTGGTCATCCACACCGTGGCCAGCGAGCCGCCCGCTATGACGGTCAGTGCGAGGGCGACGACCCGGCGGATGCCGAAGCGGTCCATCAGCGCGGCAGCGAACGGGGCCGTGATCCCGTACAGCGCGAGGTTCACGGAGACGGCGAGGCCGATCGTGCCGCGCGACCAGTCGAACTCCTCGTGCAGCGGCTCGATGAGCAGGCCGGGGAGCGAGGCGAAGCCGGCGGCGCCGATGATCGTCACGAAGGCGACGGCGGCGACGAACCAGGCGCGGTGGATGCGGTGCCGAGGCCGGGGTGGCACGGGCGCGTCGGCGGGGGAGTCGGCGGGGGAGTCGGTGGCGGCGCCGACGGGGGCGCCGACGAGTACGCCGGTCCCGGAGGCGGGCGTCGGCTCGGGGGAGGGGCCGGGGCCCGGGTCTGTCTGCGTCACATCGACAGTTTCCGGCCGCCGGGGACCCGTACGACAGTGGCCTGACCGACACCCTTCGCTATGATCGGGCCATGGAGACTCGCGTGCACCGTGTCCACCGTGTCGTCGTACTCGCCCTCCCGGGCCTGCTGCCCTTCGAGCTCGGGATCCCGCACCGGATCTTCGGGCGGGCGAAGGATCCCGTCGGCGGGCGGCCGCTGTACGAGATCCTCACCTGCGGGCTCGCCCCCGGCCGGGTCCCCACGGACGCCGACTTCGCCGTCCACGTCGAGCACGGCCCCGAACTGCTCGCCACGGCCGACACGGTGGTGGTCCCCGCCTCCTACGAGCTGGGCCCGGTGTACGACGAGGGCCGGCTCACCCCCGAACTGGCCGCGGGCCTTGCGCACATCAGGCCCGGCACCCGGCTCGTCTCCATCTGCACCGGCGGCTACGTCCTGGCCGCCGCGGGACACCTCGACGGCCGCCGGGCCACCACCCACTGGTCCTCCGCCGCTCACTTCCAGCAGACCTTCCCGGCCGTTCTGGTCGACCCGGACGTGCTCTACACCGACGACGGGGACGTGCTCACCTCCGCCGGAGTCGCCGCCGGGATCGACCTGTGCCTGCACATCGTGCGCCGCGACCACGGCGCGGCCGTCGCCAACCAGACCGCCCGGTACACCGTCGTGCCGCCGCACCGCGAGGGCGGGCAGGCGCAGTTCATCGACCGCCCGGTGCCCGAGCCGCAGCGGGCGAGCACCACCGCGGCCCGCGCCTGGGTTCTGGACCGGCTGCACGAACCGCTGCGGCTGACCGACCTGGCCCGGCAGGAGGCGATGTCGGTACGGACCTTCACGCGCAGGTTCCGCGAGGAGTCCGGGCTCAGCCCGGGCGAATGGATCACCGGGCAGCGGGTGGAGCGGGCCCGGGCGCTGCTGGAGGAGACCGACCTGCCGATGGAACACGTGGCCCGGGAGGCGGGCTTCGGCACCGCGCAGTCGTTGCGCAAACACGTCCAGGCGGCGCTCGGCGTGAGCCCGACGGCCTACCGGCGGACCTTCAGGGAAGCCGCACCGGGCACCGCATCCGGTGCCACCCTGCCATCTCCTGATGGGACATCAGTTGTTGCCGGGTCCGTGCATTGACTTATCCCCCCGCCCGCTCGTGAATGGCCCCCTGGCGGGGTACGGGAACCCAGGGGGCGGTCAGTGCGGACTTCGGCGCGAAGCACGGCGCGAGCGACGGCGCGGACAACCGCGCGGCACAGAGGGTGGTCGGCGGCCGTCGGCATGGCGGTCCTGGCCGCCGCGACCGGGGGAGCGCTGAGCGCGCCCGCCGCCGCGGAGGGGGAGACGCCTTCCGGGCAGGTCGAGTTCCCCACGCACTGCCTGCCGCCGCAGGAAGCCGGACTGCCGCCGGCCGACGGGCCCACCACCGCCCGGGTCACCGTCGACGACCTCACGCCGCGCGTGGGCGACACCGTCACCGTCACCTACCAGGTCGTCCGGACCCCCGCCGTGAACCCGCTCTCCGTCGGCCTGCCCGCCGACGTCCTCACCCCGACCGGGCGGATCGTGCTCGGGGGCGTGCAGCAGGGCGAGGTCACGGTCGTCGGGGCCAAGCGCAACGAGCCCGTCGAGGCGGGCGGGGCGCTGCCCGCCGTCACCATGACCGGCACCTTCACCGTCACCGCCCCCGGCGAGATCACCCTGGCCCCGGGCGGCTACACCCTGCACACCGGCCACCTGCTCGAACTGGACACCGTCTGCGCCGCCGCCCCCGGGAGCGTGCCGCCCGGACCGGACCCCACGCCGTCCGCACGGCCCTCCGCGTCCGTCTCTGGGTCCGCGCCCGCCGCGCCGTCGCCGGAGTCCCCGTCTGCGTCTGCGTCTGCTTCCACGATCACGTCGCCGTCCCCTTCCCCGTCCACGCTGCCGTTGCCCTCCGGGGCGCCGGTCGCGCAGCGGATCACGGCGAGCCCGCTGCCGACGGCCAACCTGCGCGCCGTCGCGCTCGGTACGGCAGCGGGAGTCCCGGGGGCCGGGGTCAAGGTCACCGGAGCCGGCTTCGTCCCCGGCGCGGAGGTCACCGTGGCCGGCCGGGCGGGTACGGCGGAGACCGCCGACCGGGTCACGGCGAAGGCCGACGAGCTCGGCGTGGTCCTCGCGGAGCTGCCGGTCACGGACCGGGCGACCACCGCCGTCGTGGCGTACGAGGGCGACACCTGGACTCCGGAGCGGGGCTCCGGCCCGTCCGCGTACACGGTGATCGCCGCCGCCCCGCTGCCGCCGGGGAGCCAGACGGTGACGGCGGTCGTGGAACCGGGGGAGCTCGGCATGACCCAGGAGGGCGACGCCGTGACCCTGGCCGCGGTCCCGTACGGGGACGGCGGAGCGGCGGCCGGCCGGATCGGCACCGTCACCGTGAAGGACGCCCGCGGCGGGCCGGCCGGATGGTCCCTGATCGGCAAGGTCACCGATTTCACCGGCTCCGGCGGGGTCCGCATCCCGGGCGCCTCCCTGAGCTGGACCCCGGCGTGCGCGGCGGCGCCCGGCAGCCCCAGCGCGTGTACGCCGGGCAGTGCGGGCACCGTCGGGCCGGACGGCGCGGTCCTGGCCTCCACCGGTGACGCCGCGCTCGTCGGCGGCACCTTCACCGTCGACGCGGCCGTCACCCTCCAGGTGCCCCCGTACACCCCGCCGGGCGCCTACACGGCGGTGCTGACGCTGACGTTGTCGTGACCCGGCCCGGTCTCGGAGCCGCCTCTGTGCCGCTGCGCGGGGCAAAGTCCCCGCAGCGACTCTTGCCGCTGCGCGGGGCGGAGTCCCCGCAGCGACTCTTGCCGCTGCGCGGGGCGGAGTCCCCGCAGCGACTCTTGCCGCTGCGCGGGGCAAAGTCCCCGCAGCGACTCTTGCCGCTGCGCGGGGCAAAGTCCCCGCAGCGACCCTTGCCGCTGCGCGGGGCAAAGTCCCCGCAGCGACCCTCGCCGCTGCGCGGGGCAAAATCCCCTACCCGCCCTTCGCCCGTTCCCCGGGCGCTGCCCGGACCCCGAACCCCCTGGGGCTCCGCCCCAGGCCCCGCGCCTCAAACGCCGGCGGGGCTGGATTTTGGCCGGCGTCGGACTGCCCGCAGGGGAACGGCGCCGCGCGCGGGATCGGGTCCGGGGCGGAGCTCCGGGGAACGGGGGAAGGGCGGGGCGGGGAGCGGAACCCTCCGGGGCCGCCCCACGCGGGCACGGCAGCGTCGGGCCGGGGCGATGGTCGCCGCTGTGATCCTCGGGCTCGGCGTCCTTCTGCTCGGCGGATCCGGACCCGCCGCGGCCGCCGACAACGGGCAGTGGTCCGTCCTGCCCGCCGCCAACAAGCTCGGGCAGCGCCCGTACTTCTACCTCGCCGCCGCCCCCGGCCAGGCCGTCACCGACTCCGTCACCATCGCCAACCGCACCGACCGGCCGCGCACCTTCCGCCTCTACGCCGCCGACGCCTACAACACCGCCCGCGACGGCGGCTTCGCCCTGCGCGGGCCCGAGGAGCCGCGCACCGCCACGGGCGCCTGGACGGCGCTGGCCCGGGACCGGATCACGGTCCCGGCGAAGACCGCGGTCGACGTCGGCTTCACCCTCACCGTCCCCGACCGGGCGGAGCCCGGGGACCACCCCGGAGCCGTCGTCGCCCTGGAGGACCGGCCGGCCGACAGCGCCGTGCGCGGCATAGGCGTGCAGCAGGCCGTCGCCGCCCGCCTCTACCTCCGGGTCAGCGGCCCCACCGCCCCCGCCCTGGCCGTCGAGGACCTCCGCACCGACCGTCGCGGCGCCGCCGGCGCGGAGATCTCGTACACGCTCCACAACCTCGGCAACGTCACCCTGCGCCCCCGCGCCACCCTGACCGCCTCCGGGGCCCTCGGCCGGGCCCTCCTCTCCCGCCCCCTCCCCGGCCTGCCCGCCGAGCTGCTGCCCGGGCAGCGGGTCCGGCTCACCGCGCGCTGGGCGGACCCGCCCGCCCTGGAATGGGCCGAGATCGCGGTGGTGGCGCGGGCCGACGGCACGGCCGCCCGGGCCACCGCCGAACACGCCGCACACCCCGCCCTGAACGGCCTGCTGGCGGCCGCTCTGGCCCTCGTGGCGGCGGCCTGGTCGGCGCTGGGAGCCGCATCGGGGAGAATGGCCCGTATGAGCGATCGTTCCCCCGAGACCACCAGCCCGCACCGTGCGGGCTTCGCATGCTTCGTCGGCCGTCCCAACGCGGGGAAGTCGACCCTGACCAACGCGCTCGTGGGTACCAAGGTCGCGATCACCTCCAACCGGCCGCAGACCACCCGCCACACGGTCCGCGGCATCGTGCACCGCCCCGACGCCCAGCTCGTCCTGGTAGACACGCCCGGCCTCCACAAGCCGCGCACGCTGCTCGGCGAGCGGCTGAACGACGTCGTGCGCGCGACCTGGTCCGAAGTCGACGTGATCGGCTTCTGCCTGCCCGCGGACCAGAAGCTCGGCCCCGGTGACAAGTTCATCGTCAAGGAGCTCGCGGGGATCAAGAAGACCCCCAAGATCGCCATCATCACCAAGACCGACCTCGTCGAGTCGAAGGTGGTGGGCGAGCAGCTCATCGCGGTGCACCAGCTCGCGGAGGAGCTGGGCTTCGAATGGGCCGAGATCGTCCCCGTCTCGGCGGTCGGCGACACCCAGGTCCAGCTGCTGGCGGACCTGATCGCGCCGATGCTGCCGAAGAGCCCGCCGCTGTACCCGGAGGGCGACCTCACCGACGAGCCCGAGATGGTCATGGTCGCGGAGCTGATCCGCGAGGCCGCGCTGGAAGGCGTACGGGACGAGCTCCCGCACTCCATCGCCGTGGTCGTCGAGGAGATGATCCCCCGGGAGAACCGCCCGGCGGACCGTCCGCTCCTGGACATCCACGCCAACCTCTACATCGAGCGGCCGAGCCAGAAGGGCATCATCATCGGCCCGAAGGGCGCCCGCCTGAAGGAGGTCGGGATGAAGTCGCGCAAGCACATCGAGGCGCTGCTCGGCACCCCGGTCTTCCTCGACCTGCACGTGAAGGTCGCCAAGGACTGGCAGCGCGACCCCAAGCAGCTCCGCAAGCTGGGCTTCTGATTTTCCACACGCCCCTCGCACCGGTCGGCCCTTGCGGGCCTCCCGGGCTTCGGGGCGCTGCGACGGACTCCGTCCGTCGGCGGCCCCGCTGATCCGGTGCGCAGGGGTCAGTGGAGCCTCCGCACCTTCACCGCGTTGTCCGTACGGGTCCCGGGCCGGCCGTCAGGCCGGCTCTGGGCCCGTACGTGTTCCTCCGCCAGCAGGACCTCCCAGGCGCCGGCCTCCAGTTCCAGCTGGGCGAGGACATCGTCCGGGGTCGGGAAGTCCACCTCCGGGCGGTCCTCCTGCCAGGACGCCCAGCCCGCGTGGCCGACGACGAGCAGGATCCCGCCGGGGGCCACGGCCGCGGCGGCCCGGCGCAGGACGCGGTCGCGCGGGAACTCCCCGAAGGTGTGCAGGAAGCACGCGGAGACCAGGTCGTACTCGCCCGCCGGGAAGGACTCCGCGAGGTCGTGTCGCTCCCACGCGGTGCGGTCCGCGACCCCGGCCTCGGCGGCGTGGGCCGCCGCCCGCTCCAGGGCGACCCCGGAGATGTCCGTCCCGGTGACGTACCAGCCCTGCCGCGCGAGCCACACGGCGTCGCCGCCCTCGCCGCAGCCGAGGTCCAGGGCCCGGCCGGGAGCGAGCGGGGTGGCCTCCCGGGCCAGCACGGCATTGGCGTCGCCGCTCCAGATCCTTTCGTTCTCGCGGTAGCGGGAGTCCCAGAACTCCTCGCCCGCGAAGTTACCCTCGAAGTCACCCTCGAAGTCGCTCTCGGGGGAGTGCGGGGAGCGGGCGGCGTGGTCGTGCGCGTGTGCCATGGAGGCCTCTTTCCGGTCGGTACGGGTACGGGTGCCCCGCGCCTGCGATGCTCCGCCCGGACCGCGGCCCGGGCCAAGCGGCCTTGCCGTTCCCGCAAAACAACGGGCTCAGAGTTGCGCGGGACGCCCCCAGTCCGGCGGCAGCAGGTCCGACAGGTCGCCCAGGCCGAGCTCCCGCCACTGTCCGAAGGTCAGCGGGGGCGCGCCGCCGGGGTGGTCGAGCGACAGCGGCACGATCAGCCCGCACGTGGCCCGGCCGTCCCACCAGACCGTCCCGGCCAGCGGCCCGGTGAGCGCGAGCAGTGTGGAGAAGCCGCAGCCGTTGTCCCGCAGAACCACGGAGCCGGCCGTCTTGCGGTCCTCGAACTCGTCTCCCTCGGCCTCGTTCCAGGCTTGCCGGGCCGCCCGGAGCGCGGCCCCGTCGGCGAAGTCCTGCTCGCGCGGAAAGCGGTCCCACAGCTCCGCGTCCGCCTCGACGTAGGAATCGGGGTGCGGGAAGGGAACGGGCAGCAGGTCCCGCCTCGTGTCCGTGTTCCCCGCCCACCACCAACCGGCCGGGCCCCGCTCCAGCCGGTGCAGCGGGCCGCCCGCGCTCACGTCGAGGAGGTACGAGCGGTACGCGGGCGGGAAGCCGATGCCGAGCTCCGCCTCCGCCTGGGCCACCTCGGCGCCGGTCAGCGGCGGGTGCACCGGCGGCGCCGGCGCGGCGGGCCACTGCGACTCAGGGCCCCGCAGCCGCGTCAGGATGCGGCCCGCCATCCGGCCGATCACAGCGGCCGGTCCGCGATCAGGGCCGTGCCCGCGGAGCGGAAGCCGAGACGGGCGTAGAGGCGGGCCACGTCCTCGTCGCCCGCGGACAGGAAGACCGTGCGGGCTCCGCGGGCCAGGGCGTCGGCGACCAGGGCCGCCGTGACCGCGAGGGCCAGGCCCTGGCGGCGGGCCGAGGGGAGCGTGCCGACACCGACGACCTCGGCGACGTCGCCGACCGGGACGTACTGGCCGGAGCAGAGGACCACGCCGTCGCGTACGGCCGCGGCCAGGGCGGTGCGGCCCGACTCGATCATCCCCGCGACCCGGAGCCGGCGGCCCTCCGATGCAGGGTCCTGCTCCGCGACCGCGAGCTCGGCGGGGCCCGCCTCGCCCACCGCCGTGCCCGGAGCGGCGAAGGCCAGCATCGGCACGGTCACCGCCGGGCGCAGCAGCGGGTCGGCGGCGCCGAAGACGCGTACGTCCGGATGCGCGGGGAGCCGTACCGCCGAGGGGTCGAGCACCATCAGCGGATGCGCGTGCACGGTCAGCCCGGCGGCCTCCGCGGCGGCCCGCAGGGAGGGGGTGGTTTCGGCCACCCACTCGAAGGCCTCGGGGACCTTCAGCTCCCGCTGCCGGGCCAGCACCCGCTCGACGTCGGCCACGCGGACGCCATCGGCCGAGGCGGCGCCGAGCGCGGGCCGCGCGTAGTACGGCCAGCCGTCGCTCTCCTGGACGAACAGGGTCAGCGGGCCGAAGTCCTCGGCCCGCGCACCGCCGGCCCGGGGCGCCGCGTCGTAGTAGCGCTCGAGTTCGGGCAGGCAATCGGAAGGCGTGATCATCCGGCCATCCAATCAAGCGGACCCCAGGTCGGGCACCTTCTTTCAGGCGCCTTCCTTGAGGACGCGGGAGATCAGCGAGCGCTGCGCCTCCGAGAGGTTCGGGTCCTGGCAGAGCACCATCCGCCCGTCCACGGTGATCCGGTACGAGAAACCGTCCCGGACCCGGTCCGCCGGATGCCCCGGCGGGGCGGGCCGCAGGGCCAGCTGCGCCAGCGCCTGCCACTCGTCCTCGTCGGGCAGGCCCGAGGTGTCCACCTCGCCCCGCCGTTCGATCCCCGCGAAGCCGCCCGTCCGCACCACCTGAATCCGCATGACCGCCCTTCTACCCGACGCCTTCCACCCCACGCCTTGCGCCCCGCTCATTCCGCTCCGCGCCTGCTACGCCAGGCCGACCGTCGACCACGCCTTCTGCAGCGCCTGGTGCTCCGCACCGCCGTCGCCGTACCGGGTGACGGCGGCGGCGGTCGTCAGGGCCGCGAACCGGGCGAAGTCCGCCTTCGGGCCCAGCTCCCCGCCGGTCAGGGTGTCGTACCAGATCCGTCCGGCCCGCTCCCAGGCCTT
This sequence comes from Streptomyces sp. NPDC059957, assembly GCF_042730015.1. Classification (NCBI taxonomy): domain Bacteria; kingdom Bacillati; phylum Actinomycetota; class Actinomycetes; order Kitasatosporales; family Streptomycetaceae; genus Streptomyces; species Streptomyces sp. NPDC059957. Next base: position 10,354 of record NZ_JBHWMB010000080.1, read on the forward strand.
GCCGCCGAGCTCGGTCGCCACGAGGTAGAAGGCGTGGTTGGGGATGCCGGAGTTGATGTGCACCCCGCCGTTGTCGCGGGAGGTGCGGACGTAGTCGTCCATCGTCGCGGGCTGCGGGTCCTTGCCGAGCTCGTCGTCCTCGTACGCGGTCCCGGGCGCCTTCATCGACCGCAGGGCGAAGCCGCTGTCCACCGAGGGCCCGAGCAGCCCGGCGCCGATCAGCCAGTCGGCTTCCTCGGCCGTCTGGTCCAGGGAGTGCTGCTTGATGAGGGAGCCGAAGACATCGGACACGGACTCGTTGAGCGCGCCGGACTGGCCGTAGTACTCCAGGTCGGCGGTGTGCTGGGTGACCCCGTGGGTCAGCTCGTGTCCGATGACGTCCACGGACACGGTGAAGTCGAGGAAGAGGTCCCCGTCACCGTCGCCGAAGACCATCTGGCTGCCGTCCCAGAAGGCGTTGTTGTACAGCCGGTCGTAGTGGACGGTGGCGTCCAGCGGCAGCCCGGCGTCGTCGATGGAGTGGCGGCCGAAGCCCTTGAAGAAGAGCTCGAAGGTGGCCCCGAGCCCGGCGTAGGCACGGTTGACGCTGGCGTCCTGGCCGGCGTCCTCGCCCTCGCCGCGGACCTTCTTCCCCGGCAGCCGGGTCTGGTGCTGCGCGTCGTAGATGGTCCGCTCGGGGGTCTCGGACGGAGTCTCCCCGGCGGGCGGGAGCACCGCCATCAGCCGGCGCACCCGGTGGGAGGCGTCCAGCTCGAGGGTCCGCCGCGCGGCGGCGGCCCGGGCGGGGTCTTCGGACCGGGCGATCTTGTCCAGGAGGTGCGGCGGCACCACGGTGCAGAAGACGGGGTGGCGGGGGGCGAAGAAGGCATCCATGCCCGGCAATGTGGCAGCGGGTGACTCGCATGTCACTAGGTGCAACCATGATTCATTCGGTCGCCTGAAAGCGTTCGCGGCGCATTGACGGATCAACCGGACATCGGGCCGGTCGGGCAATACGCAAAGAGACTTAGCTAACAAAGGGTGCAAAACGGACCCTCGGGTCTTGCATACTGAAACAGCCCCCGCAATACGGGGCGGCTCGGTTAGGCTCGGCCCATCATGCGTTTCGGGCTGCTCCTCCTTAGCTGCCGCGGCGAGGGCCTGTAGTCGTAGGCCGACCCCCTCCCCGCGGAGTTTGGTGTTGCGGTTTTGCGACCGTCCGTCGGCCGTCCCAGCGAACTACACGCGGACACGCGAGGAGCCCTACGCCATGAGCCAGCACACTTTTGTCGGTCGCCCCACGCCCATCACGAACGCGACCCACACCCAGAAGCCCTCCGGGATGCCCATCCACAAGTACGGCTCGTACGAGCAGGTGGACATCCCCGACCGCACCTGGCCCGAGGCCCGCGTCACCAAGGCGCCCCGCTGGCTCTCCACGGACCTGCGCGACGGCAACCAGTCGCTGATCGACCCGATGACCCCCGCCCGCAAGCGCGAGATGTTCGACCTGCTGGTGCGCATGGGCTACAAGGAGATCGAGGTCGGCTTCCCGTCCTCCGGTGAGACCGACTTCAACTTCGTGCGCTCCATCATCGAAGAGGGCGCGATCCCGGACGACGTGACCATCTCCGTACTGACCCAGGCCCGCGAGGACCTGATCGAGCGGACCGTGGAGTCGCTGGTCGGCGCCAAGCGCGCCACCGTGCACCTGTACAACGCGACCGCGCCCACCTTCCGCCGGGTCGTCTTCCGCGGCTCCAAGGAACAGATCAAGCAGATCGCCGTCGACGGCACCCGCCTGGTCATGGAGTACGCCGACAAGCTGCTGGGCGCCGACACCGTCTTCGGCTACCAGTACAGCCCGGAGATCTTCACCGACACCGAGCTGGACTTCGCCCTGGAGGTCTGCGAGGCCGTCTGCGACGTCTGGCAGCCGTCCGAGGGCCGCGAGATCATCCTGAACCTGCCCGCCACCGTGGAGCGCTCCACGCCCTCCACCCACGCGGACCGCTTCGAGTGGATGGCCCGCAACCTGACCCGCCGCGCGCACATCTGCATCTCCGTGCACCCGCACAACGACCGCGGCACCGCCGTGGCGGCCGCCGAGCTGGCCCTGATGGCCGGCGCCGACCGCATCGAGGGCTGCCTGTTCGGGCAGGGCGAGCGCACCGGCAACGTCGACCTGATCACGCTGGGCATGAACCTGTTCTCGCAGGGCATCGACCCGCAGATCGACTTCTCGCAGATCGACGAGATCCGTCGCACCAGCGAGTACTGCAACCAGATGGAAGTACACCCGCGCCACCCCTACGCGGGCGACCTCGTCTACACCGCCTTCTCCGGCTCCCACCAGGACGCCATCAAGAAGGGCTTCGACGCCATGGAGGCCGACGCGGCCGCCAAGGGCGTCACCGTCGACGACATCGAGTGGGCGGTCCCGTACCTGCCGATCGACCCGAAGGACGTCGGCCGCTCCTACGAGGCGGTCATCCGGGTCAACTCGCAGTCCGGCAAGGGCGGCATCGCCTACGTCCTGAAGAACGACCACAAGCTGGACCTGCCGCGCCGCATGCAGATCGAGTTCTCGCGGATCATCCAGGCCAAGACCGACTCCGAGGGCGGAGAGGTCACCCCGGCCGCGATCTGGAACGTCTTCCAGGACGAGTACCTGCCCAACCCCGAGAACCCGTGGGGCCGCATCCAGCTGCGCTCCGGCTCGACCGCCACCGACAAGGACGGCACCGACACGCTGACCGTCGAGGCGGTCGTGGACGGCGTCGAGGCCGTGCTGAACGGCACCGGCAACGGCCCGATCTCGGCCTTCTTCGACGCGCTGGCCGCCATCGGCATCGACGCCCGCCTGCTGGACTACACCGAGCACACGATGAGCGAGGGAGCTTCCGCCGTCGCCGCCTCGTACATCGAGTGCGCGATCGACGGCCGCGTCCTGTGGGGCATCGGCATCGACGCGAACACCACCCGCGCCTCCCTGAAGGCGGTCATCTCCGCCGTCAACCGCGCGGGCCGCTGAACCCGTTCGGACAGGGTCCCTTCGGACCAGACCCCGCCCCGCCCCTCCCGTCCGGAGGGGCGGAGTTCCGCCGTTTCCGGGGGGCTTCAGCGCGCCAGGTAGCCGCCGTCCACCGGCAGGACGACCCCGGTCACGAACGAGGCCGCGTCGGAGGCCAGGAAGGCGATGACGCGGGCGACCTCCTCCGGTTCGCCGAGCCGGCCCATCGGGTGGGCCGCCGTGACCTCCTCGAGGTACTCCGGCCCGCCCGGCTCGTCCGTCAGCGCCAGCACCCGCTCCGTACGGATGGTTCCGGGGGCCACCGCGTTGACCCGGATGCCCCGCGCCGCCCACTCCACCGCCAGGTGCTTGGTCAGCCCCGAGGCCACGAACTTCGCCGGTCCGTACGCGGCCTGCCGGGCCTGCCCCGCCACCCCGGAGATCGAGGACACGCAGACCAGCGCCCCGCCGGGATCCGGCTGGGCGGTCATGGCCTCGATGGCGTACTTGCAGGTCAGGAACATGCCCCGGCCGTCGATCGCCATGACGCGGTCCCAGTCCTCGGGGCTGGTCTCCCGTACATCCGAAAGGGGGAGCACTCCGGCGTTCGCCACGGCGACGTCGAGCCGCCCGTACGCGCCGACGGCGGCCTCCACCATCGCGCGGTTGGCCCCGGGATCGGACACGTCGCCCGTCACCAGGGTGACCTCGCGCCCCTCACCGGCCAGCTGTGCGCGCAAGGCGTTCAGGCCGGGGCCGTTGACGTCGGACGCGGTCACCCGGGCCCCGGAGCGGGCCAGCAGCAGGGCCGTGGCCCGGCCGATGCCGCTCGCGGCGCCGGTCACCAGACAAGACTTCTCGTTCATGCGGCCGAGCGTAGGGAAGCCGGCGGCGGCCGTGGGGCACGGGCGCGCAGGTGGGACCCGGTGCGGTGCCCGGTGCGGGCAGGGGCGCAGATCGGCCAAGTACGGCGGCGGGACGATGTTGTCTTGTCACACGACTGACGCAGCCTCACCGATGTGGCTAACATCACGCCAACCCGGCGATGTTGCCGGAAGGTTACGGAGGTGCGACGTGCTGCCAGTTCGGGGTGGGGACGGCCGGAAGCTGACGGTCTGGGGTATCCGCACCACCTGGAGCACCGTGGGTGACGGGGAGTTCTTCTGCCCCGACTGCGGTGGCGACCGCAACTACCGCCGGCGCACGGGGCGCCGCCGGTTCACCGTCCTCGGTGTGCCGCTGCTGCCCCGCGGGCAGGCGGGTCCCGTCGTCGAGTGCCAGGGCTGCCGCGAGCGGTTCGGCACCGAGGTCCTGGACCACCTCACCACCACCCGCTTCTCCACGCTGCTGCGCGACGCCGTGCACACCGTGATCCTGGCCGTGCTGGCCGCCGGCGGGACGGCCTCGCGCAGCGCGCTGGAGGCCGCCGCGGGCGCCGTACGGTCCGCCGGGTTCCAGGACTGCTCCGAGGAGCAGCTGGAGTCCCTCGTCGACGGGCTGGCGGCCGAGGAGGGCCGGCTCGGGCTCTACGACGGCCCCGACTGCTTCGGCGCCGCGCTCTCGATCGAGCTGCACGAGGCCCTGGAGCCGCTGGCCCCGCACCTGGCCGGCCCGGGCCGCGAATCGATCCTGCTGCAGGGTGCGCGCGTCGCGCTGGCGGACGGCCCGTACATCCCCGCGGAGCGCGAGGTGCTGGCGACCGTGGGCGCGGCGCTGCGGATCGACGCGGACGAGGTCGCGCGGCTGCTGTCGGCGGTCCGGGCGCCGTAGGGGCCCCGGACCGGTCGCGTACGGGACCCCCGTCAGGGCCTGCCGCCAGACTCCCGGCAGGCTCTGACGGGGCTCAGGCGGTGCCCCGCGCCACCGGGGCGGGGTGCGCCGCGATGAAGCGGCGCAGGGCCGCGCACAGCCCCTGGGGGTTGTCGAAGGGGATCAGCGTGCGGGCGTCCGGGACCTCCTCGTACGTGCCGTACGGAAGCAGTTCGGCGAGCCGGCGCCCGGTCCGCGGCGGCATCATCCGGTCCTCCGCGCCCCAGAGGACGAGGGCGGGACGGTCGAAGGAGCGCAGCCGCTCGGCGGCCTGGACGTAGGTGTCCTTGCGGGTGGCGTGCAGGAACGCGGCGAGGTCGCGGCGGATGGCCGGGTCGGTGAGCAGCGGGCCGTACCAGCGCAGGACCAGATCGTGCGGGATCGGCCGCTTGGCCATGCCGCCGAGGGAGGTCCGCATCCCGGCGAGGAAGGGCGAGCGGAAGGACCGCAGGAGCAGGTGGAGCGCTCCGGGGATCTTGCTCGCGGTGTGCAGGGCCTTGCCCTGGAGGCCCGGCGGGTAGTTGTCGAGGGCCTCGCAGGAGGCGAGGACGAGGCGTGCGATCCGTTTGTCGTTCACGCCCACGAGGAGCTGGGCGATGCCGGCGTCGTTCTGGACGAGGGTGACCTCGCGCAGGTCGAGGCGGTCGAGGAACTCGGCGAGGAGGCCCGCGACCCCGTGGGCGGAGAGGTCGGCGCCGGGGTCCATGGCGAGGCGGTGGCCGCCGATGGGCAGGACCGCGAGCACGCATTCTGGGCGCGGCCACCGAGCTCTTCCGCCGCCAGGGGTACGCCGCCACGGGCATGAAGCAGATCGTGGCGACGGCGCAGGCGCCCTACGGGTCCGCCTACCACTTCTTCCCCGGAGGCAAGGCGCAGCTGGGGGAAGAGGTCCTGCGGACCTCCGGTGCGACCTATCTCGCGCTGATCGGCGAGCTTTTCGGGCCGGGCGCCGGCCATCACGACGACCCCGTCCTGGCGACGCGGGACGCCTTCACGGGCGCGGCCGTGACGCTGGAGGAGCTCGACTTCGCCGACCCCTGCCCCGTCGCCACCGTCGCGCTGGAGGTGGCGAGCACCCACGAGGGGCTGCGGCTGACCACCTCCGAGATCTTCACTTCCTGGACCGACGCGCTGGCCGCGTACTACGCCGGCCACGGCATCGCGGCCGCGCACGACACCGCGGGCTCGGTGCTCGCGCTGCTGGAAGGCGCCTTCATGCTGGGCCGCGCCCACCGCCGTACGGATCCGGTGCTCGCCGCGGCGACGGCGGCGCAGGCGATCGTTTCTGCCGCGCTGGCGGTTTCAGCCGCGGCCGCGTCTCACGGTGTGGTCGGAAACGGCACAATCTGAGATAACGATCGGGCCTCGTACCCCCGATCCGGAGATCCTTCCGCGTGCCGTGAACCGCGGAGGCGTGCCATCCGTACGGGGTGTTTCCACCAGGTGGACGGACGGAGCGGAGCCTTCTTCTTTGCGTGGCCGAACGGCCCGCGGGGCATTAACCCGCACGTCAGCGCGTACGGCCTTCGCGTTCGCGCAGCGAGAAGCGGCGATTTAGCGAAGCGTTGGCCATAGTCGACGCCGGGGGTCTTCACCACTGGAGAAATCTCCAGATCCTGCACGCCGCCCGGTCAACATTTTGTAGAAGTCGACGATATCTGTGAGCGGCCCCACAGGCGTTCAATTCCGGTCACACGAGGAGACGCTGCCGGTAACACCGCGGCGCTTCGATTCACGTGGACGCAACGACAACCCTGACGGATCAACGGGCTAACGACCCACTTCGCCAGGGACTACCAGCTTCCTATTGCTTCCTCTCAGTTACCTACCTCATTGAAGGGCAAGGCAGAGATGGCACGTGTCGCCGCACCGCTTTCCGCCACCGGAAAGCAGAGCACGCACCCGGTCGACGAGGTGCTCCCCCTCCCCAAGCTCGCGCTGTACGGCTTCCAGCACGTACTCGCGTTCTACGCCGGTGCGGTGATCGTTCCGATCATCGTCGGTGGTGCCCTCGGGCTCTCCGCCGAGCAGCTGGTCTACCTGATCAATGCCGACCTCCTCACCTGCGGTATCGCCTCGATCATCCAGGCGTGGGGCATCGGCAGGATCGGAGCGCGGCTGCCCCTGATCCAGGGCGTCACCTTCACCGCGGTGTCCCCGATGATCGCCATAGGTCTCGGAGCGGGCGGCGGGACGGCGGGCCTCCTCGTCATCTACGGCGCGGTCATCACGGCCGGCATCGCCACCTTCGCCTTCGCCTGGCTGCCTCCCAAGGCCTTCCGTGTGATCATGCGGCTCTTCCCGCCGGTCGTCACCGGCACGGTGATCACCGTCCTCGGCATCGTGCTGATCCCGGTCGGACTGAACGACGCCGCGGGCGGCCTCGGCAGCCCCGACTTCGGTGACCCGAAGCACTTCGCCTACGCCGGCGGCACGATGCTCTTCATCCTCATCCTGATGAAGCTCGGCCGGCCCTTCCTCAACAGCATCTCCATCCTGCTCGGCCTGGTCGGCGGCACCGCCGTCGCCTTCCTGCTCGGCGACGCCAAGTTCGGCAACGTGAGCAACTCGGACTGGATCGGCATCACCACGCCGTTCTACTACGGTGCCCCGAAGTTCGAGTGGTTCCCGATCGTCCTGATGCTCATCGTCATGCTGATCACCATGGTCGAGACCACCGGCGACACCTACGCCGTCGGCGACATCGTCGGCAAGGAGATCGACAGCGAGACCGTGGCCCGCGCCCTGCGTGCCGACGGAGCCGCGACCGCCCTCGGCGGTGTCCTCAACTCCTTCCCGTACGTGGCCTTCGCGGAGAACGTCGGCCTGGTCCGCATGACCAAGGTCAAGAGCCGCTTCGTCGTGGTCGCCGCGGGTGTCTTCATGATCGTGCTGGGCCTGCTCCCCAAGGCCGCCGCGATCGTCGCCGCGGTCCCGCACGGAGTGCTCGGCGGCGCCGCGACCGTGATGTTCGCGATGGTCGCCCTGGCGGGCATCCAGACCCTGGCCAAGGTCGACCTCAAGGAGGAGAAGAACGCGCTCATCGTGGGTGTCTCCCTGGCCTTCGCGCTGCTCCCCGCCACCGTCCCGGTCCTCTTCAAGGACCACATGGACGCGGACCTCTCCTCGCTCCTCAACAGCGGTGTGACGCTCGGTGCCACGGCCGCCATCGTCCTGAACCTGATCTTCAACGGTCTGGGCAAGGACGATGCGCACGGCGCCCCGCATGCCGAGGCCCCGAAGGTCGACGCTCCGCAGGCCGACGCTCCGAAGGCCGACGCGTCGAAGGACGCCGCCGCAGCGCCGGACGACGAGCCCACGGCAGCCATCCCGGCCCAGTCGGGCGAGGGCGAGCCCGCCCCGGCGCCGACCGCCTGATCCTCCCAAGGGGTGTCCCCCGCCGGGCCTCGCGCCCGGCGGGGGTCGCTGCCGTTCCGGGGGAGTCCGCCTCGTCGGGGAGTCCGTCCTGTCGGGGAGTCGGCCCTGTCGGTGGGGTACAGGACAATGGGCTCCATGAGTCTGTTCCGCGACGACGGCATCGTGCTGCGCACCCAGAAGCTGGGTGAGGCGGACCGCATCATCACGCTCCTGACCCGGGGCCACGGCCGGGTCCGGGCCGTCGCCCGGGGCGTGCGGCGCACCAAGTCCAAGTTCGGCGCCGGGCTGGAACCCTTCTCCCACGCCGACGTGCAGTTCTTCTCGCGCGGCGGCGAACTGATCGGCCGCAGCCTGCCGCTCTGCACGCAGACCCAGATCATCGCCCCGTACGGCAACGGCATCGTCACCGACTACGCCCGCTACACCGCCGGCACCGCGATGCTGGAGACCGCCGAGCGGTTCACCGACCACGAGGGCGAGCCCGCCGTACAGCAGTACCTGCTGCTCGTCGGCGCCCTGCGCACCCTCTCGCGCGGCGAACACGCCCCGAACCTCATCCTCGACGCCTTCCTGCTGCGCTCCCTCGCCGTCAACGGCTACGCGCCCAGCTTCGACGACTGCGCGAAGTGCGGACTCCACGGACCCAACCGGCACTTCTCCGTCGCCGCGGGCGGGGTCATATGCGGCGACTGCCGCGTTCCCGGCAGCGTCGTACCCTCGTCGGAGGCCATCGCCCTGCTCAGCGCACTGCTGACGGGCGACTGGGGGCATGCCGACGCGTGCGAGGCGCGTCACGTGCGGGAGGGAAGCGGGCTGGTTTCCGCCTACTTGCACTGGCATCTGGAGCGCGGGCTACGCTCCCTTCGATACGTCGAGAAATAGGAGCTGGGCACATGGCACGACGCGGGATTCTGGGGCGCTCTCGCCGCGAGTACAAGGTTCCCGAGCCGCACATCTCCGGTGAGCGCCCGCCGAAGATCCCCGGTGAGCTCGTCCCGAACCACGTCGCGATCGTCATGGACGGCAACGGCCGCTGGGCCAAGGAGCGCGGGCTGCCGCGCACCGAGGGCCACAAGGTGGGCGAGGGCGTCGTGCTCGACGTGCTCAAGGGCTGCCTGGAGATGGGTGTCAAGAACCTCTCCCTGTACGCCTTCTCGACGGAGAACTGGAAGCGCTCGCCCGACGAGGTGCGCTTCCTCATGAACTTCAACCGCGACGTCATCCGCCGCCGCCGCGACGAGATGAACGAGCTGGGCATCCGCATCCGCTGGACCGGCCGCATGCCGAAGATGTGGAAGTCGGTCGTCCAGGAGCTCCAGGTCGCCCAGGAGCAGACCGTCGACAACGACGCGATGACCCTCTACTTCTGCGTCAACTACGGCGGCCGCGCCGAGATCGCGGACGCGGCGCAGGCCATCGCGCGCGATGTGGCGGCGGGGAAGCTGGACCCCTCGAAGGTCAACGAGAAGACCTTCGCGAAGTACATGTACTACCCGGACATGCCGGACGTGGACCTCTTCCTGCGCCCCAGCGGCGAACAGCGCACCTCCAACTACCTGCTCTGGCAGAGCGCGTACGCCGAGATGGTGTTCCAGGACGTCCTGTGGCCCGACTTCGACCGCCGCAACCTCTGGCAGGCCTGCTACGAGTACGCCCAGCGCGACCGCCGCTTCGGCGGCGCCGTCCCGAACCAGGGTGAGCCGGGCACCTCTGCCTGAGCCTCGTCTACGCTCCTGTGTCATGAACACGGGTGGGGATCAGGCACAGCAGACGGAACAGGTCGTACTCGCGTACCGGCCGACGCTCGCGGACGTTCAGGGGGCCGTCCGGGCCCGCGCCCGGCGGACGGGAGCGGGCCGGGCGGAGACGGCCGCCATCCCGCTGATGACGGCCGTCCTCGTGACGGCGTTCGGCCTGGTCCGCGGCGTCCTGCCGGTCGTCCTCGTGGGCGGCGCGGTGGTGTCGCTGGGCGTCGGGCTCATCGCTGCCCGGGTGGTCCGGCGCAGTATGGCCCGCCAGATCCACAGCGTCGTGGGGCAGTACGGACAGTGCCGCACGACGGCTGACGACCGGGGTGCCGTGACCACCGGGGAGACCATGTCCTTCTCGGCCGACTGGAAGCTCTTCCCGGGATACGTCGAGACGCCCGAGCTGTTCGTCCTCATCGGGGGCACGCGCGCGGCCGCCATCGGGGTGCTGCCGAAGCGGGGCGCCGAGCACCCCGGCGACGTCGACCGGCTGCGGGCGATCCTCGACCGGAATCTGAAGCGGCTCTAGGCCGCGGCCGCCGCGCAGTCGGAGCAGGTGCCGAAGATCTCCACCGTGTGGGCGACGTTCACGAAGCCGTGCTCCGCCGCGATCGCCTCCGCCCACTTCTCCACCGCCGGGCCCTCCACCTCGACGGCCTTGCCGCACTTGCGGCAGACCAGGTGGTGGTGATGGTCCCCGGTGGAGCAGCGGCGGTAGACGGACTCGCCGTCGCTGGTCCGCAGTACGTCCACCTCGCCGGCGTCCGCGAGGGACTGCAGGGTGCGGTAGACGGTGGTCAGGCCCACGGAATCACCGCGGTGCTTGAGCATGTCGTGGAGTTCCTGGGCACTGCGGAACTCGTCCACCTCGTCCAGCGCCGCCGCTACTGCGGCCCGCTGTCGGGTGGATCGTCCTCGTACTGGCGCGGTATTCATCTCGCCAGGCGCAGTCGCCACCGGTTCCTCCTCGTCTCGACCTCGGCCCATTGTGCCAGGCGGCCGACCGCCCGAGGTCGTCAGACCGTGACGTCGTCCCGCGTGCAGACTTCTTCGGCGGCCCGGGCGGCCCTGGCCCGGCGCCGGGCCAGGGGGGTGGACACCGCCGTCATCACCATGAAGACGGCGATGGCGAGCAGCACGATCGTGCCGCCGGACGGTGCGTCGATGTAGTAGGTGGCGGCCGTGCCGGAGAGCGAGACCAGCACGCCGATCACCATGGCCACCGTCAGGGTGGCGGTGAATCCGCGGGTGACGCGCTGGGCGGCCGCGACCGGGATCACCATCATGGCGCTGACCAGCAGCAGGCCGACGATGCGCATCGCGACGGTGACGGTGACGGCCGCGGTGACGGCCATCAGCAGGTTCAGGAACCGCACCGGCAGTCCGGTGACCCGGGCGAACTCCTCGTCCTGGCAGACCGCGAACAGCTGCCGGCGCAGGCCCAGGGTGACCGCTACGACGAACAGGGCGAGGATCACGACGGCGGTGACGTCCTCGGCCGAGACGGTGGTGATGGAGCCGAAGAGGTAGCTGGTCAGGTTGGCCGTCGAGCCGCCCGGAGCCAGGTTGATGATCATGACGCCGCCGGCCAGGCCACCGTAGAAGAGCATGGCCAGCGCGATGTCCCCGCTGGTCTTGCCGCGGGAGCGGATCAGCTCCATGCCGACCGCGCCGATGATCGCGACGAGGGTGGCCATCCACACGGGGCTCGTGTTGAGGAGGAAGCCGAGCGCGACGCCGGTCATGGCCACGTGCCCGATGCCGTCGCCCATGACGGCCTGGCGGCGCTGCACGAGGTACGTGCCGATCGCGGGGGCCGTGATGCCGACGAGGGCGGCGGCAATGAGGGCCCGCTGCATGAAGGCGTAGTCGAGGAGGTCCATCAGCTCAGCAGTCCCGTCCGGAGGGGCTCGGCGTCGTGCGCGGAGTGGGGGTGTACGTGGTCGTGGCCCGGCAGTGCGTGCTGCCCCAGGGCCTCCGGGGGCGGGCCGTCGTGCGTGACGCAGCCGTCGCGCAGGACGACGGCGCGGTCGATGAGCGGCTCCAGCGGGCCCAGCTCGTGCAGGACCAGCAGCACGGTGGTGCCGGCCGCGACCTGGCTGCGCAGGGCGTTCGCCAGGACCTCCTGGTTGGCCAGGTCCACGCCGGCCATCGGCTCGTCCATGATCAGCAGCTCCGGTTCGCCGGCGAGCGCGCGGGCGATGAGCACCCGCTGGTGCTGGCCGCCGGAGAGGGCGTTCACGGAGGCGTCGGCGTGGGAGCCCATGTCGACGAGGTTCAGCGCGCGCTCCACGGCGGCCTTGTCGGCCTTGCGCAGGAACCCGAAACGGGTGCGGGCGAGCCGGCCGGCCGAGACGACCTCGCGGACGGTGGCGGGTACCCCGCTGGCGGCGGTGGTGCGCTGGGGCACGTACCCGATGCGCGACCAGTCGCGGAAGCGCTTGAAGTCGGTGCCGAAGAGGGAGAGCGCGCCGTCGCTCAGCGGAACCTGGCCGACCACGGCGCGGACGGCCGTGGACTTGCCGGAGCCGTTGGCGCCGAGCAGGGCGACGACCTCGCCGCTGCGGACGGTGAGGTCGATGCCGCGCAGCACGGGGCGCGAGCCGAGCGAGGCCGTGGCCCCGCGCAGGGATATGACGGGCTGGTCCAGCGCCTGCTCGGGCTTGGACTCCATGGCTCGCGCCTCCGATGCCGCTACTGCTGTTGCCATTACTTGCTGCCGAGTGCCTTCTGGAGGTTCTTCAGGTTGGCCCGCATGACCTCGAAGTAGTCAGCGCCCTGGGACTTGTCCGTGATTCCCTCCAGGGGATCCAGGACGTCGGTCTTCAGGCCGGTGTCCGCCGCGAGGGTCTTGGCCGTCTTGTCGCTGGCCAGGGTCTCGAAGAACACCGTCGACACATTGTCCTGCTTCGCGAGGGTCTGCAGCTCCTTCATCCGGGCCGGGCTCGGCTCGGACTCGGGGTCGACGCCGGAGATGCCCTCCTGGTCGAGGCCGTAGCGCTCGGCGAGGTAGCCGAAGGCGGAGTGGGTGGTGATGAAGGTCTTGGAGGCCGTGTTCTTCAGGCCGTCCTTGAACTCGGTGTCGAGCGCGCCCAGTTTGGCGACGAGGTCGTCGGTGTTCTTCTTGTAGTCCGCCGCATGGTCGGGGTCGGACTTCTCCAGGGCCGCGCCGATGCCCTTGGCGATCTCCGCGTACTTGACCGGGTCGAGCCAGACGTGCGGGTCCTCGCCGGACTCGCCGTGGTTGTGGCCGTCGTCCTTGGCGTGCTCGTCGCCGTCGGTGTGCTCGTGGCCCTCTTCGCCGTGACCCGGCTCGCCGCCGTGCTCGTCGTGGCCCGAGGTGCCGTGCACCTCCAGCTTGGTGAGGGTGGCGGCGTCGACGATGTTCTTCACGCCGGACTGGGCGACGGCCTTGTCGACGGCGGGCTGCAGCGTCTTGAGGTAGAGGACGACATCGGCTTCGCCGAGCTGCGCGGTCTGCTTGGGGGTGATCTCCAGATCGTGCGGCTCGACCCCGGGCTTGGTGAGGGTCTCGACCTTCACGTGGTCCTTGCCGATCTGCTCGGCGAGGAACTGCATCGGATAGAACGACGCCATCACGTCGAGCTTGCCGTCCTTGGACCCGGCGGCTCCGGCCGTGCCCGAGCAGGCGGTGAGGGCCGTGGCGGCGAGGGCCACGGCTCCGGCGAGGGCGGCGGTGGGTATGAGGCGTCGTCGTACGTTCATGACATCCATTTTCATCAAAGATGGAAACGATTGTCAAAAACCCAGGTGAGGGGGGTGCGGAGGGCCCGTGGGAGGGGGTCCCGATTTGAAAGGGGGGGTGCGGGCGCCGGTAACCTTGAGGCTTCGCCGTTCGTCCTCGTAAATGAAGAGAGCACCGTGGCCGCCGACAAGATCGAAACCATCGTCAGCCTGAGCAAGCGCCGTGGCTTCGTTTTCCCGTGCAGTGACATTTACGGCGGCTCTCGGGCTGCCTGGGATTACGGTCCGCTCGGTGTCGAGCTCAAGGAGAACATCAAGCGCCAGTGGTGGAAGGCGATGGTCACCGGGCGTGAGGACATCGTCGGCCTCGACTCGTCCGTGATCCTGGCTCCCGAGGTCTGGGTGGCCTCCGGCCACGTCGGTACCTTCTCGGACCCGCTGACCGAGTGCACCTCCTGTCACAAGCGCCACCGCGCCGACCACCTGGAAGAGGCGTACGAGGCCAAGCACGGCCGCGTGCCCGCGAACGGTCTCGCGGACATCAACTGCCCCAACTGCGGCGTGAAGGGCCAGTTCACCGAGCCCAAGCAGTTCTCCGGCATGCTGGAGACCCACCTCGGCCCGACCCAGGACACCGGCTCCAAGGCGTACCTGCGCCCCGAGACCGCCCAGGGCATCTTCACCAACTTCGCCCACGTGATGACCACCTCGCGCAAGAAGCCCCCCTTCGGCATCGCGCAGATGGGCAAGTCCTTCCGCAACGAGATCACCCCCGGCAACTTCATCTTCCGCACCCGCGAGTTCGAGCAGATGGAGATGGAGTTCTTCGTCAAGCCGGGCGAGGACGAGCAGTGGCAGGAGTACTGGATGCAGGAGCGGTGGAACTGGTACCGCGACCTCGGCATCCGCGAGGAGAACATCCGCTGGTACGACCACCCGAAGGAGAAGCTGTCCCACTACTCGAAGCGCACCGCCGACATCGAGTACCGCTTCAACTTCGGTGGCAATGAGTTCTCCGAGCTCGAAGGCGTCGCCAACCGCACCGACTTCGACCTCAAGGCGCACTCCGCCGCCTCCGGCCAGGACCTGGTGTACTTCGACCAGGAGACCAAGGAGAAGTACACCCCGTACGTCATCGAGCCGGCGGCCGGCGTCAACCGCGCCATGCTCGCCTTCATGCTCGACGCGTACAACGAGGACGAGGCCCCCAACGCCAAGGGCGTCATGGAGAAGCGCACCGTGATGCGCCTCGACCCGCGCCTTGCCCCGGTCAAGGTCGCCGTCCTGCCGCTGTCCCGCAACGCGCAGCTGTCGCCGAAGGCCAAGGGCCTCGCCGCCGACCTGCGCAAGCACTGGAACATCGAGTTCGACGACGCGGGCGCCATCGGCCGCCGCTACCGCCGCCAGGACGAGATCGGTACGCCGTTCTGCGTCACCGTCGACTTCGACACCCTCGACGACAACGCGGTGACCGTGCGCGAGCGCGACACCATGAAGCAGGAGCGCGTCTCCCTGGACCAGATCCAGAGCTACCTCGGCAGCCGCCTGCTCGGCTGCTAGGTTCCGCCGCGGATGCGGCAGTGGGGGGGGGGGGGGGGGGTGGGCGTGGGGGGACACGCCTTAGGAC
>NZ_JBHWMB010000080.1:25622-36188 GCF_042730015.1 Streptomyces sp. NPDC059957
GGGGGGGGGAGAGGGAGGGGAGGGGGCGGTGGAGGGGGGGGTGGGGGTGGGGGGGGGGCGCGGGGGGGGGGGGACGGGGGCCGCCCGCACCCCCACCCCCCCCCCCACTGCCGTCTGACGGGCCGTTACGCCGGTGCCGGACTGCCGGCCTCCGCTGCCGCTGCCGCCGCGGCCCTGGGCCCGGGCCTCGCCCTCGGCCCCCGAGTCCTTGATGAGCAGGGCGCGCGGCGAGCGCGCGCCGATCAGCGCGACGAGAGCGGTGATCACCAGGAAGCCCGGCCTGTGCTGCCGCTTCTTGCTGAGCGGACAAAGTTCCCCCTGGAACGAACCTGATGGTGTGCGGTAGGGGGAACCCAGGAGCAGGGCAGGTGCAGGGCGAGGGCCCGCCGTCCCAAATGATGATCAAGCCGTCCGGAGCGTCCGGCTCCGGCCGTCAGGCGCGCAGGCCCCGGATGACCAGGGCAGTGACCGCCTCGAACTCGGCGGTGATGGTCGGCGCCAGCCATTCCGCCGCGTACTGCGGATCGTGGAAGCGGCCGGTCGCGTCGAACACGGCGCGCGCGGCGGCCGGAACGTCGGACGCGCTGAGCGATCCCGCCGCGACCCCCTCGCCGATGATCCGGGACAGCTGCTCGATCAACTCGGTGATGTGGTGCTCCACCACGCCGCTGCTCTCGCCGAGCAGCACGATGTACGTCGCGAACAGCTCCGGGTCGTCGCCCGCCTTGTGGCGCTTGGTCTCGAACAGGGCTTCCAGCCACGATTCCAGCTTGGAGGGGGCCGGCTCGGCCGGCGCCGAGGCGATCTCCTCCAGCATGACCACGCTCTTGGCGAGCCAGCGGTCCGTGACGGCCTCGCGCAGCGCGGCCTTGGAGGGGAAGTGCCGGTACACGCTGCCGTGGCTGACGCCCAGGGCGCGCGCCACGTCCACCACCGTCGCCTTGGTCGGGCCGAAGCGGCGCAGCACCTCCTCGGTGGTTTCGAGGATGCGCTCGGGGGTGAGGGGTTCGGCGGCTGCGGGTGGCATGAGTACGACCGTACAGCCGGATCAGTGCTCGCTGTCCAGGTGGGCCATCTGGGCCGCCGGGTACCGATCGCCGGCGGCAGCACCGGCCGGGACCGCGGCTTCGATGGCCGCGAGGTCGGCGGGGGTCAGGGCGACCTGAAGGGCGCCCAGCGCTTCGCCGAGCCGCTCGCGGCTGCGGGCGCCGACCAGCGGCACGATGTCCTCGCCCCGCGAGAGCACCCAGGCGATGGCCGTCTGGGCGACGGTGACGCCCTTCTCGTCGGCGACCTTGCGCAGGGCGTCGACCAGGTCGAGGTTCCGGTCGAGGTTGCCGCCCTGGAAGCGCGGGCTCATCCCGCGGAAGTCGCCCGGAGCCAGCGCCCGGTCGCGGGTGAAGTGGCCGCTGATCAGGCCGCGGGACAGCACCCCGTACGCCGTGACGCCGATGCCGAGCTCGCGGGCGGTCGGCAGGATCTCCTCCTCGATTCCGCGCGAGATCAAGGAGTACTCGATCTGGAGGTCGGAGATGGGAGCTACGGCGGCGGCCCGGCGCAGGGTGTCCGCGCCGACCTCGGAGAGCCCGATGTGCCGGACGTGCCCGGCGGCGACGGCCTCGGCGATGGCGCCGACGGTCTCCTCGATCGGCACGTCGGGGTCCACGCGGGCGATGCGGTAGATGTCGATGTGGTCCCGGCCGAGCCGCTGGAGCGAATAGGCCAGGAAGTTCTTGACGGCCTCCGGCCGCCCGTCGTACCCGGTGAAGCCGCCCTCGACCGTGCGCAGGGCGCCGAACTTCACGCTGGTCAGCGCCTGCTCGCGGGCCGCGGCGGGGGCGGTGCGCAGGGCTTCGTTGATGAGGAGCTCGTTGTGCCCCATGCCGTAGAAGTCGCCGGTGTCCAAAAGGGTGACCCCGGCGTCGAGGGCGGCGTGGATGGTGGCGAGGGACTCCGCCCGGTCGGCTTCGCCGTAGAGGGCGGACATCCCCATGCAGCCCAGCCCCAGGGGGAAGGCCGCGGGTCCGGTGGTGCCGAGGGTGCGGTGCGGGGAGGTGGGCTGCGCTGAGGTGCTCGGGTTCGTCGTCATGGAACGAGAGTGACATGACGAGTGACAGATTTCAATATCTGTCACTCGTTCGTGCGCCTCGACGGTCGATGCCCTGCGTCAGGCCGCCACGCGCAGGACCAGGGCCGCCGCCGCGACCAGGGTGAGGACGGCCGCGGGGGCGAAGTCGTAGTCCTTCGCGCGCAGGTGGGTGATGACCGCGCCGATGAAGTAGAGGGTCACGCCGACGGCGGCGGCGACGCCCAGGGGGGTCAGCCACAGGCCCGCGACCAGGCCGATCGCACCGGCTGCCTTGAGGATGGCCAGCCGGGGGAGCCAGGAATCCGGCACTCCGACCTTGGCCATGTTCTCCGTGATGGCGGGGTTGCGCTGGAGGGTGAAGGTCGCGGACGCGACGAGGGTGAGGGCGAGCAGTCCGGCGACGACGGCGTAGGCGATGAACATGGTGAGCTCCAACGATCGGCGATGTAGAACCATTGAATACCATCAACGATCGATTGGGCGCAATCATTTCCCGGTTGTTACGATGTGGACATGACGGCGCCTCAGGACCCCACGCACCCGCCGCAGCGGCTGGGCATGCTGCTGGCCTGGCACGGATCGGTCACCCAGACCCGCATGAAGACGGCGCTCAGCGCCGCCGGACTCACCCCGCGCCACGCGATGACCCTCACGCACCTGGACGGCGGGCCCATCGGCCAGGGTGCGCTGGCGGAGCGGCTGGAGGTGGACCCGAGCGTGCTCGTCGGGATCCTCAACGACCTGGAGGGCGATGGACTCGTCGAGCGCCGCCGGGACCCGGCCGACCGCCGCCGCCACAACGTGGCCATCACCGACGCCGGCACGGCGGCCCTCGCGAAGACGAACGCGGCCCTCGACGCGGTGGAACTCGCCCTGTTCGCCGGCCTCTCGGACCGGGACCAGGACGCTCTGCGCGGCCTGCTGGACCGGATCGACTCGCACAGCGAGGACTTCGCCTGCGACGAATAGGCGGGTGAGCGGGTGAGCGGGCAGGCGCACAGGCGGACAGTCCGGCCGCCGTGTAGCCCCCGGCTCAGTGCCGCGGTGCGGCGCCCGTCTTCGAAGGGCCGGCCTGCGGCTCCAGGGCGCGGGCCGTGCGCAGGGCCGTCTCCCGGGCCCAGCCGCCGCTGGTGGCGAAGCCGACGCCCAGGACGAGCAGTCCGCACACCGTGATGATCCACCAGGCGGGCCGGGCCGCGGCCACGAACTCGGCGGCGGAACCGGACCCGCCCGCCATCCCGGCGGCCAGGACCGCGCCCACGATCGCCACGCCCAGCGCCCCGCCGGTCTGCCGGCTGGTGGAGGCCACCGCGGCGGCCACCCCGGCCTGGGCGCGCGGCATCCCGGAGACGGCGGTGTTGGTGATCGGGGCGTTCACCAGGCCGAACCCGATGCCGAAGAGCACGTACCCGCAGAACAGCATCGGCGTCGAGCTCTCGGCCGAGAACGCGGCGAACAGCAGCCCGCTCGCGCTCATCGTGACGCCCGCGACCAGCAGCGGCAGCCGCGGCCCCCGGGTGGCGACGAGCCGTCCCGAGACGGGCGCGCAGAGGAAGGCGAAGGCCGCCATGGGCAGCATGTACAGGCCGGCGTCCAGGGCGCCGAGGCCCCGTACGTCCTGGAGGTACAGGGTGTTCAGGAAGAGGAACCCGGACAGCGCCGCGAAGGCGCTGACCGCGATCACCGTGGCCCCGCTGAAGGGGGCGCTGCGGAAGAACCGCGGGTCGATCAGGGGCTCCGCCCGCCGTGACTCGTAGGCCACCAGCCCGGCCAGGGACGAGACGGCGACGAGCGCGCACCCCAGGATCAGCGGGGAGCGCAGTCCGGCGGCGGGGGCCTCGATGATCCCGAACGTGACCGAGCCGAGCAGCCCCATGACCAGCAGCTGCCCGACCGGGTCCGGGCGGCGCGGGTGGTCGGCCCGGGACTCCGGGATGTAGCGCAGGGTCAGGACCAGGGCGACGAGGCCGACGGGGAGGTTGATCCAGAAGATGGACCGCCAGCCGACCGAGTCCACGAGCAGGCCGCCGATCAGCGGGCCCGCGGCCATGGAGATGCCGACGACCGCCCCCCAGACGCCGATGGCGCGGGCGCGCTCGCGCGGTTCGGTGAAGGTGTTGGTGATGATCGACATGGCGACCGGGTTGAGCATCGAGCCGCCGACGGCCTGGATCATCCGGAAGGCGATCAGCCAGCCCAGGCTCGGCGCGAGCGAGCAGAGCACCGAGCCGGCGGTGAAGAGCACGATGCCGGTGACGAAGACCTTGCGGCGCCCGATCCGGTCCGCGGTGGAGCCGGCCAGCATCAGCAGCGAGGCCAGGACCAGCGTGTACGCGTCGATCGTCCACTGCATGCCGGCCACGGAGGCGTCCAGATCGCGGCGCATGGCGGGGAGGGCGACGTTCAGGACGGTGTTGTCCAGGCTCACGATGAGCAGGCTCATGCAGCAGATCGTCAGGATCAGCAGGCGCCGCCGCTGGGTCAGCTCGTCCATGGGGCCGATAGTACGCCTAACTAACGACATGCGATCAACGGCACGACTGGGCCACAATGGGGGGATGACCACGCTCCCCCCGCCCCTCGCGATCGGCCCGCACACCGTGCAGCCCCCGGTGGTGCTCGCGCCGATGGCCGGCATCACCAACGCCCCGTTCCGTACCCTGTGCCGCGAGTTCTCGGGCGGCAAGGGGCTGTTCGTGAGCGAGATGATCACGACCCGGGCCCTGGTCGAGCGCAACGAGAAGACCATGCAGCTGATCCACTTCGACGAGACCGAGAAGCCCCGCTCGATCCAGCTGTACGGAGTCGACCCCGCGACGGTCGGCAAGGCGGTCCGCATGATCGTCGAAGAGGACCGCGCCGACCACATCGACCTCAACTTCGGCTGCCCGGTGCCCAAGGTCACCCGCAAGGGTGGTGGCTCGGCCCTCCCGTACAAGCGGAACCTGCTGCGCGCGATCCTGCGCGAGGCCGTCGCGGGCGCCGGCGACCTGCCGGTCACGATGAAGATGCGCAAGGGCATCAACGACGACCACCTCACCTACCTCGACGCCGGCCGGATCGCCGTCGAGGAGGGCATCACCGCCATAGCCCTGCACGGCCGCACCACCGCCCAGCACTACGGCGGCACCGCCGACTGGGAGGCCATCGCGCGGCTCAAGGAGCACGTGCCGGAGATCCCGGTGCTCGGCAACGGCGACATCTGGTGCGCCGAGGACGCGCTGCGGATGGTCCGCGAGACCGGCTGCGACGGCGTCGTCGTCGGGCGCGGCTGCCTGGGGCGCCCGTGGCTCTTCAACGACCTCGTGGCGGCCTTCGAGGGGCGTCCCGAGGACTTCCACAAGCCCACGCTGCGGGAGGTCGGGCAGACCATGCTCCGCCACGCCCAGCTGCTGGGGGAGTGGATCGGCGACGAGGCGCGCGGGGTGATCGACTTCCGTAAGCACGTGGCCTGGTACACCAAGGGCTTCTCGGTGGGTTCGGAGATGCGGCAGAAGCTCGCCGTCACCTCCTCCCTGGCCGAGCTGGACGCTCATCTGAGCGAGCTGGATTTGGATCAGCCCTGGCCGGACAGCGCGGACGGTCCGCGGGGCCGTACGTCCGGAAACAACCGGGTTGTCCTGCCCGAGGGGTGGCTGAAGGATCCGTACGACTGCGCGGGCGTGAGCGAGGAAGCCGAACTGGACACGTCCGGAGGCTGAGAAATCGCTGGCAAAGCGTGCCATGTGTGGCGTGACATACGCCACGCATGGGTGAGGTTTCGCTCAGATGAGCGTCATGGTCACGGGTAAGACTTTCAAAGGGTGGCACTGGGTGCCACCCTTTGTGCGTTCAAGACTTGAACGCAAATGTATCGATGATCGCTCATCGGAGCGGAAACAAGCCTCAGTGGGCACCTTGGGCTTCGGGACCTGAAGGGTCTTCGTAGGTTCTGGCTACTCGCCAGTTACATTCGATTGGCTGGCACCCAGGTGGTTAAGGCCGCATGACCGCCAAGTGGACGTACCCATAAGCCTTCGATCTGGGTATGTTCCTGGCCGTCAGGGCAGCCACCGAGCCTCGAGGAGTCGAGACCCGTGTCGGAAAACAAAGATCAGAAGCTCGTCTACGACTTCACGGAGGGCAACCGCGACCTCAAGGACCTTCTCGGTGGCAAGGGTGCCAACCTCGCCGAGATGACCAACCTGGGTCTGCCGGTCCCTCCCGGCTTCACCATCACCACCGAGGCCTGCAAGGTCTACCTCGACAGCGGCGAGGCCCCGGCCGAGCTGCGCGAAGAGGTCAGCGCGCACCTCGCCGCCCTCGAGGCGAAGATGGGCAAGAAGCTCGGCCAGTCGGACGACCCGCTGCTGGTCTCCGTGCGTTCCGGCGCCAAGTTCTCGATGCCGGGCATGATGGACACGGTCCTCAACATCGGCCTCTCCGACGAGTCCGTCGCCGGCCTCGCCGCCCAGGCCGGCAACGAGCGCTTCGCGTGGGACTCGTACCGCCGCCTGATCCAGATGTTCGGCAAGACCGTCCTCGACGTGGACGGCGAGCTGTTCGAGGAGGCCCTCGACGAGGCCAAGGCCGCCAAGAAGGTCACCGTCGACACCGACCTCGACGCCGCCGACCTGAAGAAGCTGGTCACCCGCTTCAAGAAGATCGTCGCCAAGCAGGCCGGCCGCGACTTCCCGCAGGACGCCCGCGAGCAGCTCGACCTCGCCGTCGAAGCGGTCTTCAACTCCTGGAACACCGACCGCGCCAAGCTCTACCGCCGCCAGGAGCGCATCCCGAGCGACCTGGGCACCGCGGTCAACATCTGCTCCATGGTCTTCGGCAACCTCGGCCCCGACTCGGGCACCGGCGTCGCCTTCACCCGCGACCCGGCCACCGGCCACGCGGGCGTCTACGGCGACTACCTCCAGAACGCCCAGGGCGAGGACGTGGTCGCGGGCATCCGCAACACCGTGCCGCTCGCGGACCTGGAGACCATCGACAAGGTCTCGTACGACCAGCTCATGACGATCATGACGACGCTGGAGACCCACTACAAGGATCTCTGCGACATCGAGTTCACCATCGAGCGCGGCCAGCTGTGGATGCTGCAGACGCGCGTCGGCAAGCGCACCGCCGGCGCCGCCTTCCGCATCGCCACCCAGCTCGTCGACCAGGGCCTGATCGACGAGGCCGAGGCCCTCCAGCGCGTCAACGGCGCCCAGCTCGCGCAGCTGATGTTCCCGCGCTTCGACGAGGACGCCAAGACCACCCTGCTGGGCCGCGGCATCGCCGCCTCCCCGGGCGCGGCCGTCGGCAAGGCCGTCTTCGACTCCTACACGGCCGTCAAGTGGTCCCGCTCCGGCGAGAAGGTCATCCTGATCCGCCGCGAGACCAACCCGGACGACCTCGACGGCATGATCGCCTCCGAGGGCATCCTGACCTCGCGCGGCGGCAAGACCTCGCACGCGGCCGTCGTGGCCCGCGGCATGGGCAAGACCTGCGTCTGCGGCGCCGAGGACCTCGAGGTCGACACCAAGCGCCGCCGCATGACGGTCGGCGGGACGGTCGTCGAAGAGGGCGACGTCGTCTCCATCGACGGTTCCACCGGCAAGGTCTACCTCGGTGAGGTACCCGTCGTACCGTCCCCGGTCGTCGAGTACTTCGAGGGCCGCATGCACGCCGGAGCCGACGACGCCGACGAGCTCGTCGCCGCCGTGCACCGGATCATGGCCTACGCCGACCGCGTACGCCGCCTGCGCGTGCGTGCCAACGCCGACAACGCCGAGGACGCGCTGCGCGCCCGCCGCTTCGGCGCCCAGGGCATCGGCCTGTGCCGCACCGAGCACATGTTCCTCGGTGAGCGCCGCGAACTGGTGGAGCGACTGATCCTCGCGGACACCGACGACGAGCGCGAGGAGGCACTCAGTGCCCTCCTGCCGCTCCAGAAGAAGGACTTCGTCGAGCTGTTCGAGGCGATGGACGGACTGCCCGTCACGGTCCGCCTGCTCGACCCGCCGCTGCACGAGTTCCTGCCCGACATCACCGAGCTGTCGGTGCGCGTCGCCCTCGCCGAGTCCCGCAAGGACGCCAACGAGAACGACCTGCGCCTGCTCCAGGCCGTGCACAAGCTGCACGAGCAGAACCCGATGCTGGGTCTGCGCGGCGTCCGCCTCGGCCTGGTCATCCCCGGCCTGTTCAAGATGCAGGTCCGGGCGATCGCCGAGGCCGCGGCCGAGCGCAAGAACGCCAAGGGCGACCCGCGCGCCGAGATCATGGTCCCGCTCGTGGGCACCGTGCAGGAGCTGGAGATCGTCCGCGAGGAGGCCGACGCGGTCATCGCCGAGGTCGAGGCCGCCACCGGCACCGACCTCAAGCTGACCATCGGCACCATGATCGAGCTGCCCCGCGCCGCCCTCACCGCCGGCCAGATCGCCGAGGCCGCGCAGTTCTTCTCCTTCGGCACGAACGACCTGACCCAGACGGTGTGGGGCTTCTCCCGCGACGACGTCGAGGCCAGCTTCTTCACCGCCTACCTGGAGAAGGGCATCTTCGGGGTCTCGCCCTTCGAGACCATCGACCGCGACGGCGTCGGCACCCTGGTCCGCAGCGCCGTGGAGGCCGGCCGGGCCACCCGCCCCGACCTCAAGCTCGGCGTCTGCGGAGAGCACGGCGGCGACCCCGAGTCCGTCCACTTCTTCCACGAGGTCGGCCTGGACTACGTCTCCTGCTCGCCGTTCCGGATCCCGGTGGCGCGCCTGGAGGCCGGCCGCGCCGCCGCCGAGGCGAAGGGCAGCGACAGCCGCTGACCGCTCCGCAGCCCCGATGACGGGGCCCCCTTGACCGCGCCTGCCCCCGGGTTCCCTGACGTCCGGTGGCAGGCGCGTCTATTTCCCCCGCCGTGCCCGCTGTTCCGCGGGCTTCCACGGCGTTTCACGGCGGTGCGCGGCGTTCCCCCGCGTTCGCGGGCGGCCCGCCGGGACCAGTCTTGGTTCAATGTTGTTCCAGATGCCTTAACAGCAACAGGCGGTGGACGGATCCCCACCCGTCCACCGCCTGTCGCCAATCCGCCGGACACGTCGGCGCTTCCCGGTGCGACCGACCGCCAGGCCCCGCAAAGCCCCCCACGGCCTTCGCGGAGCGTTTCGGTCGCGCCGGAGTGTGCCCGGCGGAGTACAGGATTTCGGTTGTCACACCTCCGCCGAAAGGGGTTTCAACTGTGGCTGAAAGGCCATGGTGACCACGTGTGACGGCGTGCATACTCGAGGGGCGGGGGGATTGCGGTTGCACAGGTGGGGGTTCGGGTGCTGCGTATCCATTTCACTGGAGTGGACCTCGCGCGCGTAAGGATGGCAGGGCGTCCGGATGCGTTGTGGGAAACGATTCTGAGTTTTCACCGTTTACGGGACCGGCGAGATACCCGGCTCTTCGGCGATTGGCGTGCGGAAACACGCACGAGGTTGAATGGTGAAACACGACTTCTCGGCGCGCTGATACCGAGCCGCGGGTATTTCCCCGATTTCCTGACCCCTGTGGAGGGGCAGTACGGGTGGGACGTGGGCCTCGACGCCCTGCGCGGGATCCGCCCCGAGCGGCTGCGGCGCGAGCTCACCCTGCTCGGGCGGGGCGTGGAGAGCGGCTCCGGGATGGCCGCGGCCTTCGGGATGCCGACCGTTGCGGGCGGAGCCGGTGGGGGCGCGTACCGGGGCTCCGAGGCACTGGTCCCCAGGCGGCTGCGGGACTTCATGGAGGGGGACACCGCGCACCTGCCCCGGCTGATGGGGGAACTGCGCGGGTACCACCGGGCGGCTGTGGAGCCGTACTGGAGCCACATCCAGGCGCAGATCGAAGCCGAGCGGGCCGCGCGGGGGCGGGCGCTGCTCGACGGGGGAGCGGACGAGCTGCTGGCCTCGCTGCCCTCGATGCTGCGGTGGCGGGCGCCGGTGCTGGAGTGCGACTACCCCGTGGACCGGGACGTACGGCTCCGGGGGCGCGGGCTGCTGCTCCAGCCCTCCTTCTTCTGCCGGCGCACGGCGGTGACCCTGCACGATCCGGAGCTGCCGCCCGTGCTGGTGTATCCGGCGGCGGCCGAGCTGGCCTCGGCGCAGGCCGCCGGCGGCGAGGCGGCCCGGCCGGCGGAGGAGCGGCGCCGGCACCGCCAGCACACCCTGGGCAAGCTCGTCGGGCACACCCGGTCGGTGGTGCTCGAGGCGATCGGAGACGGGGCCACCACGAGCGAGCTGGCGCGGCGGGCCGGGGTCTCGCTGGCCTCCGCGAGCCAGCACGCGGGGGTGATGCGGGAGGCCGGGCTGGTCACCACGCTGCGGCGGGGCAACGCCGTGCTGCACACGGTGACGCCGCTGGGGGCCGCGCTGCTCAAGGGCGGGGCCGTGGTGTCGTGAGCGGCCGCGGGACGGGGGGGGGGTGGCCCCGCCCGGGGGCGGGTAAGAGGGGGAGAGGGAATCGGGGGGGGGTGGTGCCAACCTCCCAAGCCACAAAAA
>NZ_JBHWMB010000081.1:0-17600 GCF_042730015.1 Streptomyces sp. NPDC059957
GTGTCTGGTGCCGCACCTCGCCGCGTTGTCGTCACTCGCCGACGCTCCGCGTCGACTCCCTCCTCCGCCTTGCGATCCACGGCACCAGACACCGCTCCCTGATCCGGCCCGATCGGCAAGACACCCCCTAGGCAGGCTCGGCCACGGGGTCGGCGGCCGGAACCTCGGCCCGCTCGCCGCTCCGGGGCAGGCGGCGCAGCGCCAGGGCCATGGCGGCCACCGTGTAGGCGCACAGCACCGCGACCCCGGCCCACCAGGGCAGCGGGAAGTACCCCGCGGAAGGCGCGTAATGAGCGGTGACCTGCGGGTACTCCACCAGGGTCTGCTGTACGGCGAAACCGGCGGCCGGCGTCACCCGGAGCAGCCACTGCGCGAGTCCGTCGCTCAGCAGGGGGACGGTGGACACGGCGTACGGGACCACGACCGCCGAGACGGCGACGAGCACCGCGAGCCAGCGGCGCAGCACCGCGCCGAGGGCCAGGGCGAGCACGGCCGTGAGGGCGAGCACCGCGGAGACGCCGAGGACCACCCGGGCTCCGGTGAGTGCGGACAGCCCCACCACGGGCACCCCGTTCGACTCCAGGACCGCCGCGCCGACCGGCACAGCGATGCCCACGGCGAGCAGCCCGGTCACGAAGGTCACGGCTCCCACGACGACGGCCCGCGCCCCCAACACCGCACGGGTGAGCGGCGCGGCGTCCCCGGACCCGCGGCGACCGGACCCGCCACCGGCGAACCGTACGGCCACCACGAGCACGATGAGCAGGGCGAGGCTCAGACCGGTCAGCATCCCCTCCACGGGGCGGCCGCCCGTGGTGGCCGCGGGCCCGATGTCGCCGACGCCGGTGACGGTGATCGTGCCGCTTTCCTCGACCGCGCCGGACGCCTTGTGGTTCTTCTCCCAGTCGGTGCTGTTCACGTGGCCGACCAGCCCGGCCCGCCAGCTCCCGCCCGCGCCGGCGCCCTCCAGGCGGACTTGGTCGAAGGAACCGGCGGCCTGGGTGAAGCGCACCTGCTCCGTGGCTCCGCCCAGGCCCACCGGCCGCAGCGTCAGGTCGCCGGGAGAGGTGGCGAACAGACCGACCTGCGCCGTCTCGGGCAGTCCGGGCAGCTTCACCGCGGCCACCTTCACCCACCGCTCGCCGTCGGAGGACTCGTAGCCCGTGACGGTGTCGCCCGCCCGGGTCAGCCGGAGCCACCGCGGCGACCGGGCCGAGACCGCGGCGCCGTTGACGGTGCTCCCCGCGATGTCGTGCCGGTAGTCGTGCTGCATCCGCACGCCGTGCTCGCCCGTGACCATCAAGGCCGCGTACGAGGACCCCTGGCGGACGCCGTCCTTGATGATGATCCCGGCCTTCGCCCACGGCACCAGGCCCGGGACGATTCTGTCGTGGTGGGGCGGCGGATAGGTGATGGTGCCCGTCATGGACGTCATCCGGACCGTGATGCTGCCCTCGCGCCCCAGATCCCGGTGCATGAAGGCGAACTGGTCGCTGACCGCGGTCCCGTCCGGACCGGTGGGGTCGGCCGGGCAGGTGCCGGCGCAGGACGCGTGGTTGCCGAACGCGTAGAGCAGCCCGAGGGCGAGGACCATCAGGGCCGCCGTGACCAGGGCGATCAGTCGGGCCGGACGCAGGAAGCGGGTCCACTCCTGCCGGAGGAGTTCGTTGTGTGTGAGCATGCTTCGGTTCTACGCAGCCGGCCGTAACGGGGTCCGAACCGCCGCTGTCATGACGCTGTTAGGTGCCGCGGGGCATGCTGGACGCCATCGGACGGGACGGGGAGTGGAACCATGGTCACACAACGGAGCGGGACCGTCGGACGGCGGTTCACTATTCTCTACGCCACGGTCTTCCTGCTCTCCGGGATCGGGCTGATCGGCCTGATCTACCTGTTCGCCCGCTCCGACGTGGCCGTGACCGCTCCCGGACGGCAGCCGCCGCCGGGCGGGCCGGCCACGGGCGTCGCCCAGCACGTCCTCGACCTCGAACGACAGCTCGCGGACGTACATGCCCAGCAGTCCAGGCAGCTCCTGTTCGGGTCGCTGATCGCGATCGTCGTGATGGCAGCGGTCTCGCTCCTGCTCGGCCGGATCCTCGCCGGGCACGTTCTGCGCCCGCTGCGCCTGATCACCGCGGCCACGCGGCGGATCTCCGCGGACACGCTGGACCAGCGGCTCGCCGTGGCCGGGCCCGACGACGAGGTCAAGGAGCTCGCGGACACGGTGGACGGCCTCCTGGCACGCCTGGAGGCCGCGTTCGCCGCGCAACGGCGCTTCGTGGCCAACGCCTCGCACGAACTGCGCACTCCGCTGACGACGATCCGGGCATCGCTCGACGTGGCCGTGGCCAAACCGCAGCCCGCGCCGCAGACGCTCGCGCTCGCCGGCCGGGTGCGTACCGAACTGGACCGGGTGGACCGCCTGTTGGAAGGCTTCCTCGTCCTGGCCCGGGCCCAGCACGGGGTTCTCCCCGACCGGGTCCCCGTCTCGCTCGCCGAACTGGCGGGAGAGGCGCTGGACGCCAGGGCCGCCGCCGTCGCGGAGAAGAACCTGACCGTCGAGGACGGGTCGGCGCCGCGGGCGTGGACGCGGGGCAGCCCGGCGCTGCTGTCCCGGCTGGTGCAGAACCTGATCGACAACGCGATCGTGCACAACCAGGGGGGCGGCTGGATCCGGATCGCCACCGAGGACGGCACCGGCGCGGAGGACGACTCCTGGGTCCGCCTCGTCGTCGAAACCGGCGGAAGCGTCCTCGACCAGGAGCAGGTGGACCGGCTGACGCAGCCGTTCGAGCGGCTCGGCGCCGACCGGACCGGATCGCAGGAGAGTTCAGGACTGGGACTGTCGATCGTCGCCGCCATCGTCTCCGCGCACGGAGGCCGGCTCGACCTCCGCGTCCGCCCGGAAGGCGGACTGAAGGTGACGGCCGCGATGCCGTCGGCGGCCGCCCCGAACGGCTCGGACGACCTGATCGGGGGGACGCCGTGAGGATCCTGGTCGTCGAGGACGCGCGCTCCCTCGCCGAGGTGGTCGCCGAGGGACTGCGCGACCAGGGAATGGCCGTGGACCTCGCGTACGACGGGCTGGCCGCCGCGGCCAAGCTCGACGTCAACGCGTACGACGTGGTGGTCCTCGACCGGGACCTGCCCGGCATCCACGGCGACACGCTCTGCCGGATGGTCACCGAGCGGGACGACCGCGCGATGGTGCTGATGCTGACCGCCGCCGGATCACCGGGCGACCGGGTCAGCGGCCTCACCCTGGGCGCCGACGACTACCTCGCCAAACCCTTCCACTTCCCCGAACTGATCCTGCGCATCCGCTCCCTGGCCCGCCGCAGGCCCGCGGCCCGGCCCCGCACGCTGCGCGCCGCCGGAATCGAACTCGATCCGGTCCACCGCACCGCCCTGCGGGACGGCGCCCGCCTGGAGCTCTCCGTCAAGGAGTTCGCCGTCCTGGAGGCACTGCTCCGGGCTGGCCCCGGATTCCTGAGCGCCGAGGCCCTCCTGGAACAGGTGTGGGACGAGAACGCGGACCCGTTCACCAACACGGTCGCGGTCA
The DNA here is from genome assembly GCF_042730015.1 of Streptomyces sp. NPDC059957. Classification (NCBI taxonomy): domain Bacteria; kingdom Bacillati; phylum Actinomycetota; class Actinomycetes; order Kitasatosporales; family Streptomycetaceae; genus Streptomyces; species Streptomyces sp. NPDC059957. The sequence goes on from NZ_JBHWMB010000081.1 coordinate 3,563, forward strand.
CCATGGGACGCCTGCGCCGCAAACTGGGCGCCCCGCAGATCATCACGACCACCCCCGGCGTGGGCTACCGCATCGCGGACCCCGCCTCCGGCTGACCTCCGGCGTGCCCGGGCCGGCCGTTGGCGCATGCCGCCGAAGGATCTGCGAGGACCGGGACGGATAATGGCACGGCACGTACCGAGCGGAGAGTTGAAGAAGCGATGGCGCTGAAAGAAGGCCGGCGGGTGAGGCTGGCGGCAGACGTCCGGCTGACCGACTGGGTGGCGATGACGGAGGACCCCTCCGCCACGGCGGGGGCCGTCGCCGGTTCGCTGTCCCTGGCGGCGGGTACCGAGGGCACCGTGGAGCGGGTGGTCGAGCACGACCTGCAGACTCCGGAGTCCCGCGAGTACGAGAGGCTGGGCTCGCTCCTCGACGCCTACGGCACGGGGATGCCGGCGGAGAGCAAGAAGCAGCTGGAGGAGAAGGTCGCCGGGCTGGAACCCGCGTGGAACGCCTACCGGGCGGAGCCGCTCCGGGTGACCGTCCGGGTGCGCTTCGACAACGGATTCATCCTCGACGACGCGGACGAAGACCTCTTCGCCCCCGCCTGACAGGGCGGGCTCACGGGGCCAGGGCCGCGTCCACCGCCGCCTCGGCGTGCAGGCGGGCAGTGGGGAAGAGCGGGACGGGGCTGTCCGCGGGGCCGATGAGGAGTTCGATCTCCGTGCACCCCAGGACGACTCCCTCGGCGCCCTCGGCGACGAGGTCCTCGACGACCCGGCGGTACGCCGCGCGCGATTCCTCGCGGACGACGCCGAGACAGAGCTCCTCGTAGATCACCCGGTGTACGAGCGCCCGCCCGTCGGGATCCGGCACGAGGACGTCGAGCCCGCCGGCGGCCAGGCGGCCCCGGTAGAAGTCCTGTTCCATCGTGAACGCGGTGCCCAGGAGCCCCACCCGGCGCAGTCCGGCGTCGCGGACGGCAGCCGCCGTGGTGTCCGCGAGGTGCAGAAGCGGGACGGAGACGGCCGCCTCGACCGAGTCGGCGACCTTGTGCATGGTGTTGGTGCAGATCAGCAGGAGCTCCGCGCCCGCCGCCTCCAGCGACCGGGCGGCGTCGGCCAGTGCCTCGCCGGCTTCCTCCCAGCGGCCTTGGACCTGCAACCGCTCGATCTCCGCGAAGTCCACGGAATAGAGCACGCAGCGTGCGGAGTGGAGTCCGCCGAGGCGCTCGCGGGTCCGCTCGTTGAGGATCCGGTAGTACTCCGCCGTCGACTCCCAGCTCATACCGCCGATCAACCCGATCGTCTTCATGCGCCCACCATAAGAGAGAGTCTGCAATTCCCGCTCATCCATAAGTCGGACTTTGAGTGTCTGGGTCTTCTGTGGGTGGGCCCTCCAGCTCGTCCAGGACCCGGTGCACCGGCCGCCGCAGGGCGACGGCCATGGGCCGGGGGTCCGCGCGGGCGTAGGCGGCCAACCCCTCGCGGGCGGCGGCCACGGCGGCCCGCGGATCGTCTCCCGACAAGACCTGCTCGATGGCCCGGGCGGTGAGCGAGGCCAGGTCGGGAACCCACAGCCGAGCCCTGGCAAGATCGGGAGCGAGGTCCTCCCGGCCGCTGAACGCGGCCACCTCCCCGGCCAGTGTCGCCACGTGCACGGCGAGCCCGTCGACGATGGCGATGCGCCCGGCCAGGAGGCGCACGGTGCCGCGCTGACGGCGGTGCAGGGGGTTGAAGCGCAGGGCGCGTTCGGCTTCGCGGGCGCGTGCGGCGCCCGCGTGCACCGCTTCGACGTGGGTGTGCACCCGGGTGCGATTGTCGCGGGCGGCGGCCGGCCCGCCGCCCAGCACCGCCGCCGTGCCGGTGAGGGAACGGCCCAGGCGGGCCCCGCAGTCGTCGGAGACGGCCTCCAGGATGCGCTGGGGGTCGGGCGGCCACAGCAGCGGAGCGAGGAGGATGGTGACGGCCGCGCCCGCCGCGGTCTCCCAGACGCGGTCCAGCGCGTAGGAGTCGGGGGAGGCATTGGCGAAGACAAGCAGCGATGACAGGGCGACCTGGAGATTGAGTGCGCCCCCGGCCCGCAGGACCATGCCGACACCGAGGCCCAGGGCCACCACCAGGGTCAGGGTGAGGGTGGAGGGCCGCCACAGGTTCAGGACGGCGATCGCGATCAGCACGCCCGCCACGACCCCCAGGATCCGCTGCAGCGAGGTGCCCAGGGCCGTCATCGGATCACCGCGCAGGGCCACCAGGGGGACGAGCGCCGCGAACACCGGCGGCTGGTCGGCGCCCAGCCACAGCGCGGTCTGCCAGGCGAGGGCCACGGTGACCACGATCCGGGCGGCCACCGGACCCTCGGTGCGCAGCAGCGCCCGGGCCCGCCCGGCACGCCCGGCCCGTCGTGCCGGGGAGTCGGTGAGATCGGTCATCCGTTCCCTTCGGTGTGCCCCCGGCACGGACGGTTCAGCCGCGGTGGATCCGGTCCACGCCGTACCACTTCGACACACAGGCGGAGACCCAGTCCCGCTCGTAGGTCCGCGTGAAGAAGGGCTCGGCGAGACTGCCGATGTACAGGGGCTTGTAGGCCACGTCCGCCGCTCCCCGCTCGGCCGCGGCCTCGATGCGCGCGTTCTGCGCGTCCCAAGCGATCGAGCGGGCGACCGTCGCGGTCGTGAGCCGCTGGAGCTCCGGGACCAAGGCGGCCACCGAGGCCAGCGCGAGGCAGCCCGCCGCCACGGCGCCGGCCAGGAGCGCCGGGCCGGCGCTCCGGTGCTGCCGGAGCCGCCGCCCGCCCCACGCCCCCGCCAGGGCGCCGTAGCCGCAGAGCGCCAGCTCCATCGGCACCAGATAGCTCGTCCAGGTACGGGCGTACGTCCAACCGGTCGGCCCGTAGCCGCTGCGCAGGCCCACCACGACGGCGAACGAGCCCAGGACCACCACCGCCACCGGGATCAGCAGGAGGGCGATCAGCGTGCCGCGCGGCACGGCCCGAAGCGGCTCCCGCTCCGCGGGCCCGGGACCGCCGCGCCGGCCCCTCCCCAGGACCATCGCCAGCCCCAGCAGCACGCCGACGGCCGCGGCCCCGAGGTAGGCCGGCCGCCCGGTGACGGACTCCCACATGCGCACCCAGTCCCCGAAGGTGGCCCGGAGCCCGCCGGCGGACAGCAGGGACTCCTCGGCCGGATGCTGTGCCCGGCGCCACCGGGCACCGGGGGAGGTGTAGAGCACGATCAGGCCGCTGACCAGGCCCGCGCACCAGACGAGGCACCAGGTGAAGGGCTGCCCGTTCCGTGCGAGTCCGAGCCGGGGCAGGCAGAGCAGGCCGACCAGCGTCGCGAGGAGACCGCTGACGAGCGCGAACGGCTCGCTCAGGGTCCCGATGGCGAAGGCGATGACGAACGCGGCGACCAGGCCGGTCACCCGGATGGCGGTGCGGGGATGGGTGGCGGTCCGCAGGGCCAGCAGGAGCGCCCACACGCCGATGACGCTCGGCACGGTGTGCGAGATCGTGGCGGGGGCCCACAGCAGGACCTGGTAGCTGCGCGGGCCCGCGAAGTAGACCAGGGCCTGGATGACCAGGGCGCACGCGATCAGGGCCGGCAGTCGGGGCCTGCCGCCGGTGAACCGGACGAACTCGCGGCCCAGCAGCACCAGTCCCACGGTGAACGCGACGGCTATGACCGTGGGCAGGATCTTGGCCCCGACCAGTCCGTCGCCGTAGATGATCCCGCTCAGGAAGGCGTTGGTGATCCTGCCGTTCTGGGTCATGTAGAAGTCGGAGGTGATGCCGAAGACCCCCATGTCGCGCGACTTCCACGCGGCGCACCAGTCGTCGGACGTGGGCCGCACGTAGAGACCGAGGAAGCATCCGACGGCGACCAGGGCCCCGGCCGCCGCGACGAGCACCGCCCCGGTGGCCGTGAGGACTCCGCGCAGGTGCGGACGGCGCCGGACACGGGTGTTCCCCGCCCTCCGCTCCTCGGTCTCGTCCTGGACCTCGACTGTGGTCATGTACCTGTCCTTCGCAGCGGAAGCCGGCCGTGAGGAGCGGCCGACGCGCCCGCCGCCCGCGGTGGACTCGGGCCCCATGATGTGCACGCCCCGCGGCCCCCGGCATCCCGGGTGCGCCAGGACGGGTACGGGGCCGCGGGCCCCTCCGCGCTCCCGGGTCACCCGCGCGGCGGGCCTTCCGTGGCGGCCTGAGCGGGGCTCTCCCAGGATGAGGAGCCAGGGTCCGTACGCATGCGGGCCCGGCGGAGGGAGCGGCGATGCCAGGTGTCCGGCCCGGCCGTTGGGCGGTCGTCACGGCGGCCTTGGCGAGCGTCGCCGTACCCGTGTGCACCTCGGGCCAGCCCGCGGCCCGGCACCCGGGGCACGCCACCGGGTACGACGCCCGGCAGTACGGGGCGGGTCACCCCGGGGACCGGCGGGACGCCGGGCACGAGGACGGCGGCCCGGCGCAGTTCGTCCTGCCCGTGGGGCACCGGGCCCGTTCCGCCGCCGAGCCCGGACACGCCCGGCCGGCGGCCCTCGAGGCCCCCACCGCCGGCCTCCTGTCCAACACGACCGGCGCCGAAGGCGTTCCGCCGGCCCTCGCCGCGGACGCGCGGTACGTCCGGGGGAGCCACGTCCTGCGGCTGGCCTCCGGCCGGTGGATGTACCTTCCCGACGACAAGAGGGCCTCCGCAGTGGTCGCCGCCGGCCATCCGCCCGCCCTGCGGCAGATCGAACGCAGCCGCGCCTGGCTGGCCACCGGCCGGATCCCCGGCGCCTCGCCCGAGCAGCGCGCGACGGCCGAGCGGGCCCTGCTGGCCATGCGCGCCCTGCTCCGGCCCAACGGAGCCCTGGCGGCGGGCTGGAGCCACGGCTGGAAGTACTCCTGGCCGCGCGACTCCAGCTTCGCCTCCGCGGCCTTCGCGCACACCGGCCACGACGCCGAGGCCCACCGGATCCTGAGCTACAGCGCCGCGACCCAGCGAGCGGACGGCACCTGGGAAGCGCGTACGAAGCTCGACGGATCGGGGCCGCCCGATGCCAGGAGCGCCCAGCTCGACGCCAACGGCTGGGTCCCCTGGGCCACCTGGCAGTGGTACCAGAAGGCCCCCCGGGCCACCCGCGGGGCCCGGCTGGCCACCCTCTACCCGATGATCCGCAAGGCGGCCGACCGCGCGGCGGGCTCCCTCCGGGCGGACGGACTGCCCCCGGCGTCCCCCGACTACTGGGAGCTGACGACGGCGACCCCGAACATCGGCACGGCCGCCCCGCTGCTCGCCGGGCTCAACGCCTCCGCCGACCTCGCCCGCGAGGCGAACCGGCCCCAGGACGCTGCCCGCTGGGCGGCTGCTGCCCGGCGGCTCTCCGCCGGGATCTCCCGGCGCTTCCTGCCCCTGGGGTACCAGCGCACCGTGGACGGACGCCACGGGCACGACAGCGCGGTGGCCTTCATGGCGCCCCCCTTCAACGAAGCCCCCGCCGGCCTTGCCGGGGCGCTGGACACCACGTACCGGGAACTCCTGCTGCCCAACGGCGGGCTGACCCCCGGGAACGATCCCGGGGCGCGCTGGGGCGCGTACGCCTGGACACCCAGTACGTCCTTCTTCGCGCTCGCCTGGGCCGGCACGGGCCGGCCCGAGAAGGCCGGGCGGGTTCTGGACTGGGTCCTCTCCAAGCGGAACGCGCTCGGCGAACTGCCGGAGAAGGTGGACGGGAAGGGCCGGCCCTCCTCGGTCGCACCCCTCGCGTGGACGGGCTCCATCGCCGTCCTGGCGCTGGTGGCGCTCGACGGCCCGGGGCTCCCGACCCCGCCCCTGCGCCCTTAGACCGCGTACGCCCCGGGACTTCGGACGGGCTGCGTTCCCCCACCCGGCGGCGGCACGCTCAGCGCTGCGACCCGGGACCCGCGGCGATGTCCGCCGCGCCCTGCGACGGCGGGACGGCCGGGTACCAGGGTGCGTAGGGCGGCCGGTTGCTGACCGGCCTGGGGGCGTTCGGGGGAGGGGTCGTCAGGTGCAGGGCGGCGTCCAGGCCGAGAACGGCGCCGATGGCGGGGCCGTCCGGGGGAGCCACGGCCGCCGGGGCGCCCGTGTAGTACATCTGGGACTCGTACCAGGACGGTCCGCGGTCCGTGTTCCAGTCGGCGACGGTGCCCGTACCGGCGCGGCCCACGAGCAGGTCACCCGCGACTCCGACGGAGCCGTAGCCGCCCTGGCCGCCCAGAGTGGTGACCGGGGAGAACCTCGGTCCGCCCGGGTGGTAGGTGGCCAGGCTCTTTTCGACGGTGCCCGCGCCGGGGCGCCGGAAGAACAGCGCGACGCCGTCGCCCTCGGGGACCGCCGAGAGCGGTCCGGCGGTCCACGGAAGCTTGGTCGGCACGGGGGGACCGAAGGGAGCGCCCGGTGCGCGCTGGACCCAGGCCAGCACGGTCCTGGTCGTGGCCACGTACACATGGCGCCGGCCGTCCGAGTCCGTGGCGGTGACCGGGTCGCCCCAGAGCGGGTCCTTCCGGAGGGCGGAGCCGCCCAGGGACGACCAGGCGCCGAAGGCGCCGTCGGGGGCCGACTGCGCGCTGGCGCGCAGGAAGCGCCGGGTGTCGCGGACGTAGACGGTCATCCGGCCGGTACGGTCCACGGCCACGGCCGGCGCGCTGATCGCCGAGCCGTCGGCGAGGTGGTCCGTGTCCGGGGTGCCCAGGGACCGCCACGGGCCGAAGGCGCCGTCGGGCGCCGTCTGGACGCGGTACACGATCTCGCGTTTGAATCCCTGGGGTGTGGTGCCCAGCGTGGTCCGGGTACCGAAGACCCCGACCCTGCCGTCGGGGAGCCGGACCGCCGTGGCACCCGTGTCCATCCAGGTCCCGTCGAGGAAGCGGGGCCCCTGCCAGGCGGCCTTGGGACCACTGCGCGACCAGTAGGCCATCCGGCCGTCCAGCACGCTGAAGGCCCACAGATTGCCGGGTGTGCCCTCGGTCATCCAGGAGCTGCCGTCGCCCCGGCCGTAGCGGATGGTCCGGTTCCAGCCGGGATAGGCGCCCTGGGGCCGGGTGGCCAGCTTGCGGTCGCCGCAGCCGGCGGGGCTGCCGCACCAGTTGACGCGGTCCATCCAGGCGTAGGTCTTGAGGTAGTCGAGCTTCTCCGCGGCGGGCTTCGGGTCGAGGGCGGGCGGCAGGCCGGTGTTCGGATAGCTCACGTAGTTCTGGACCGAGAAGTGCGGCCGGTCCGTGGACTTCGCGTAGCGTTCGGTCGCGGCCTGCACGAAGCGGGCGCCGTATATGTGGTCCTGGTGGTCGGCCTTGCCGGGGCCGGGCGTCGGGTCCTGCGTCCGTATGGTGGTCGGCCGGTACATCGCGAAGACCGCCGCGATGGCATCCACGACCTGGTCCTTGGTGTACGAGAACCCGGACGGCTTGACCGGCGTCGCCGAGCTCAGCTGGACACCCAGGGTGGGTATCCGGCCGTCCCACAGCCCGCGCAGGCTGACCGGAACGTCCTTGGTGATCTCGCCGGCCTCCCGCAGCTGCATCCACACCAGGTTGACCTCGGGCCGCGCCACGAGGACGTCCACCTCGGCGCTCCCGCCGCCGACGGTGGGTATGGAGCGGCGCTCCCAGGCGCTGGCGCGGTTTCCGGTGGCCATCTGCGCGTAGGCGGCCCGTACGCCGTTCTGCCTGCCCTCCGCGTAGGCGGCGTGGTCGGCGGGGCGCACGGGGTCCTGCAGCTGTCCTTCGTGGGCCTCGTTGTGGCCGTCGGCCTGGCCGGCGGTGAGATAGACGGTGGTGACCTTGATGCCCGTCGATATGGTGCGGCTCACATCGGGGTTCATGAAGTACAGGTCGTCGTCGGGATGCGCGACCACCTGGAGGACCGTGCCCCCGGTCACACTCGGGCGGGGCGCCGTCGCGGGCGTCTCGAGCTCCGGTGCGGTTCCGTCGGTGTAGGCCCATGCCGTCACCCCGACGGTGCCGACGGTGAGCGCGGTGAGCACGGCCGCGAGGCGGGTGCGGCTGGCCAGGGACATCTGCGAAGCCTCGGGAATCGATCGGGCGGGTGCGAATTTGGGCTGCGGGGTGGGTCGACGCCCCGTTGGCCCCACCGCTTTCCGGAGACGACCGGGTCCGATTATGCCTCGCGCGCGTGCGCCTGACGAACCGTCAGGCCCTTTATGTGTAGCCATCAGGTGACTTTCACCTGTATCGCCCGAGTTTGGCAACTTTGTCCGTATGTGTCGCGAGTGGGTTCTCGCCCTGCGCCCAGGCGAACCGTGCCGCCCCGTCGAGCGTGCAGGACCGGCGCATCCGGCTGTTCGCGGAGTCCATCCCCTGGTGGGAGCGGCATTTGCCGCAATCCCGACACCTGACGCGGAGTCGGCGGCCAGGCCGCACCCCTCGCCGGTGGCCGCGCGGGAGGGTACCTCTCATGTGATCGGATCCACACGGCGGGCACCCTCGCCCGAGGCCCGCAGACGGGCGGCCCGGCAGTCCGGCGGCGTCGGCGTTCGCGTCGAATCCGTCGCGCGCGGCGGCAGTACGCACCCCTCGCGAAGATCAACATATAGGGCCGAGGAGGGCTTGCGGCAAGGCCCGGGGCGTGGCGAAGAATCGCCTGCCGAAGCCGGGGATCCAGGGTCCTCCGCCTCTACCGATGTGCCGGAAAGGGGAGTCGCCGGATGCGTGTGGTGTTGTCGACGTACGGGTCGCACGGGGCCGTGGAGCCGATGGCGGGGCTGGCGGTCAGGTTGCGGGAACTCGGTGCGGAAGTGCGGATGTGCGCGCCGCCCGACGAGGAGTTCGCCGTACGCCTGGCCGGGCTCGGCGTGGAGTTGGTGCCGGCCGGCAGCCCGGTGCGCCTGCTGGTGACCTCGGTGACGCCGGGATCGGCCGAGGGGCCGGCGCAGCGGGCGGCGGATCTGATGGCCGCACAGTCGACATCGTCGCCGCGGCGGCCGAGGGGGCGGACGCGCTCGTGGCGACCGGTCCCCTGCCGGTCACCGCGGGCGCGCGCTCGGTGGCCGAGAAGCTGGGCCTGCGCTACGTGCACGCGAGCCACCAGCCCGTCAGTCTGCCGTCGTCCCACCGGCCCCCGCCCGCCCGGCGGGGGCAGCCGCTGCCGCCGGGCGCCACCGACAACCAGGCACTGTGGGACCTGGACGCCCGCATCGCGCACACCATGTTCGGCGAGACGCTCGACGCCCTGCGGGCGGCGGCCGGCATGGCGCCGGTGGACTCCGTCCGTGACTACGCCTTCACCGACCACCCGTGGCCGGCCACGGACCCGTTCCTCTCCCCGTGGCAGCCGACGGGACTCGGCGTGGTGCAGACCGGAGCATGGTGCGCACCGGACGAACGTCCGCTCCCCGCCGAACTGGTGGAGTTCCTGGACGACGGCCCCCCGCCCGTCTACGTCGGCTTCGGCAGCATGCCCCCGGGCACCCTCGCAGAAGTCGCACGAGGAGCCGTCGAAGCGATCCGTGCGCGGGGCCGCCGCGCAGTCGTCTCCCGGGGCTGGGCCGGACTGACCCTGACCGGCGGCCGGGACGACTGCCTCCTCGTCGACGAGGTCAACCATCGGGCACTCTTCGCCCGGGTGGCAGCGGTCGTGCACCACGGCAGCGCGGGCACCACGACGACCGCCGCCCTGGCCGGAGTGCCCCAGGTGGTGCTGGCGCAGGGGGCGGACCAGCCCTACTGGGCCGGCCGGGTCACCGGCCTGGGCATCGGTGCGGCTCACGAGGGCCCGGCCCCTGCGGCCGGGTTCCTGTCGGCCGCGCTGCGCACGGCCCTGGCCCCCGAGACCCGCGCCCGGGCGGCCTCCGCGGCCGCCGCGGTCCGCACCGACGGGACGACGGTGGCGGCGCGCCTGCTCATCAAGGGGACCACCCGGGCCGCCCCGACCGCATGACCCCGACTCCGGTCGAGGTCGCCCGGTCGCCCCGTCCCGCAGTCGCCCCATCCCGCAGTCGCTCCGTCGCTCCTTCGCGATCGGCGGTGCACACCCGCCGCCGTCCGGGGGCCCGGGCGGCGGCCCCGGACGGGCCCGCCCTCATCCGCTCGGCCCAGCAGGACGGCGGCCCGAATCCGCAGGCCGGGGCCGTACGTTCCGCATCCCGTGGGAGCTGCCGTCTAGCCCGGCCCGCCCTACGGATGGGAACCTGAGCCTGCCGCTCAGCCGAGCGCGGGCGCCCACTCACCCCCGATCTCGTGTGCGCCCTGGGGCCTGTCGACAAGGGAGTTCACCGCATGCAGACCCGTTTAGCCGATGATGCGCGCAAGCGAGTGGTGTGGGGGATAGCCCTCGTCCTGATCGCGGTCACGGCGCTCCTCGGAGTCAGGCCGGGGGCCGCCACGGCGACCGCCCTGCCCGCCCCGCCCGTACCCGCGCTCACCTGGGGCCCCTGCGCCGACGACCAGGGCGACGGCTTCGAGTGCGCGACCGCCCAGGTGCCGCTGGACTACCGCCGGCCCACGGGAAGCACGATCCCGCTGGCCGTCACCCGCAAGCTCGCGGCCGACCCGGCCCACCGGACCGGCGTCCTCGTGCTGCACCCCGGCGGACCCGGAAATTCCGGCGTCAACTTCGCCCGCAACAGTTACGCCGCTCTCCCCGCCGCCCTCCGTGACGGCTTCGACGTCGTCGGGTACGACATGCGGGGCGTGGCGCGCAGCGGCCAGGTGGAGTGCTGGAACGACGCGGAGTACTCGGCAGCCGTCGACGCCGCGCGCGGGGTCCCCGGACCGGGAGCCCTGCAGACCGCCCTCCGGCAGGGCCAGGAGTTCGCCGCGGCCTGCCGGGAACGCGCCGGCGGCCTCGTGCCGTTCATCGGCACCGGGTCGAACGCCAAGGACCTCGACCTGCTGCGCCAAGCCCTCGGCGAGGAGACGCTCACCTTCTACGGCCGCTCCTTCGGCAGCTACGTCGGCACCGTGTACGCTGCCCAGTTCCCCCGGCGCGTGCGTGCCATGGTCCTGGACGGGGGCTACGATCCGCGCCGCTACGCCGACGTCCCGTACGCCTACGACGCCGTGCAGTTCACCGCGCTGGACGCGGCGATGGGCCGGTTCCTCGACTGGTGCGCGCAGAACGCCACCGCCTGCGGATTCGGTGCGGGCAAGCCCCGGGAAGCCTTCGAACAGCTCAAGCGGGACCTCGACGCCGATCCGGTCATCACCCCGAGCGGACGTCCGGCCACCGGCTACACCCTCGCCTACCGCCTGATGTTCAACATCAACTCCGGCAAGGAGATCTGGCCCTACCTGGGCGAGGCACTGGCCGCGGCGCAGGCGCGCAAGTCCACCTTCCTGCTGTCACCCCCCTCGCCGGGTTCCTTCGACTTCCTGAGCGTCAACCTGGCCGTCGAGTGCGCCGACCGCGTCTACCCGACGAGCCGGCTCCTCCTGGGCGCCATGGTCGGAGCGCAGTCCGCCTCGGCGCCCCTGCTCGGGCCGCCCATCGGCCTCGGGCCGCCCACCTACGACCACAACCACGCGCCCGCCTGCGCGCAGTGGCAGGCAGAACGCCCGAGCCGCTACGAGGGCTCCTACCGGGCGGCCGGGTCCGCCCCGATCCTGGTCCTCGGCACGACCGGAGACCCCGACACCCCGTACCGCGACTCCGTGGCCCTGGCCGGGACGCTCGAGACCGGACGGCTGCTGACCTTCGACGCCGAGGGTCACACCGCCTACAACCGGAGCGCTTGCGTGAGCGCGCTCGTCAACGACTACCTGGCCACCCTGGCCCTGCCCGCACGGGGCACCGTCTGTGCGGACGAGACGCCTCCGGAGGCGCTCGGCCGGCGCACCACCGGTCCCGTGGAAGCCGACGAGACGAACGACGTGATCCCCACCCTGCGCTGACGGGGGATCCGCCTCGGCCGCCCGCCTCGGCCGGCCGCCTCAGCCGGCCGTCGCGGGTGAGCCGGGGCGGGTCAGGCGGGCGAGGTAGCGGGCCAGTCCGGTCGCGTCCTCGCCCGCCCAGCCCACGTACCCGTCGGGTCGGACCAGGAAGAGCCCCTTGCCGTACGGCTCGTACGCTCCGATCCGGTGGACGTGCAGGAACTCCGGTATCACCGGCGGCAGTTCGGCATCCGTTCCGACGGCCAGCAGGGTGAACTGCGGCCCCCGGAACAGGTCGAAGAGCCTGCGCCCGTCCGGCAGCGGCCCGTCGGGGGCCCTGTCACCGGACTCCAGGGCGCCCGCGGCCCCCTCGGAGAGGGGGCCGCCCCGGTAACCCAGGCCGAGCTGGCGGGTGGCGTCGCCCCGCTCCTCCTGGCCGCGGTGGATCCGCGTGGACAGCCCCAGTACGTGCGCGGCGACGGGCTGACGCTCCTGCTCGTAGGTGTCCAGGAGCCCGGGTTCCGCACCGTGGCGCAGGACCTGTCCGAGCTTCCAGCCGAGGTTGTAGGCGTCCTGCACGCTGGTGTTGAGGCCCTGGCCGCCGGCGGGGGAGTGCACGTGGGCCGCGTCGCCCGCGAGCAGCACCCGGCCGTCGCGGAACCGGTCGGCCATGGCGGCGCGCGGCCTGAAGTCGGAGGCCCACCGGACCTCGATGACGTCCTGCGCGCTCAGGTGGGTCAGCGCGGCGACCGCGGCGGGGATGTCGAGATCGTCTGTCCGCGCGACGAATTGGTGCTCGTCGGTCCCGGGCAGCGGGCACAGCGCGGCGAAACCGCCGTCCGGGCCCGGGAACAGGTGCCAGTGGTCGCGGTCCAGGGCCCCGGGACGCAGCCGGACGTCGGCCACGACCATCGGGGCGGGATCCACGGTCTCGCCGGTCATGCCGATGCCCAGGGCCTTGCGGACGGTGGAGCGGCCCCCGTCGGCGGCGACCAGGTAGGCGGCGCGCAGCACACTGCCGTCCGAGAGGTGCGCGCTGACCCCGTCGGCGTCCTGGTCGAAGCCGGTCAGGGCGGCGCCGAAGCGGATCCGGCCGCCGAGCCCGGTGAGGCGCTCGAACAGGATCTCCTGGGTGCGCCACTGGGGCAGCAGCCGGGCCCGCGGATGCGGCTCGGTGTCCGTGGGGCCGCCGACGCCGGCGTCACCGAGCATGTCGTGCTCGCCGACCGGCAGGCCGTCCTGCCAGATCTGCCCGAGGGGTGCGTGCGCACTCGCCTCCCTTACCGCGTCCCCCACGCCGAGGTCGTCGAGGACCTCCAGGGTCCTGGGCTGGAGCCCCTTGCCCCGCGAGCCGGGGAAGAGGGCGTCGGCCCGCTCGACGACCAGTGCGTGGACGCCGCGGCGGGTGAGGTCGATGGCCAGGGCCAGTCCCGTGGGGCCTGCGCCGACGACGAGCACGTCGGGAGCCCCGATTTCCTTAACGTTGTTAAGTTCGGTCATGAGCACGAGAATGTGCTTAACGCTGTTAAGTTGTCAAGGTGGTGAGAGAAGAACGAGAAGCGAAACCCGAACGGGCCCGGCTCGACCGGGCGACGGTGGCCGCCACCGCCCTGCGGCTGCTCGGCGACGTGGGCCTGGAGGGGCTGACCCTGCGGGCCATCGCCAAGGAGCTGGACGTCAAGGCACCCGCCCTGTACTGGCACTTCAAGGACAAGCAGGCCCTGCTCGACGAGATGGCCACCGAGATGTTCCGCCGGATGACGGCGGACCTGGACGCGGCCCGCCCGCCCGAGGACTGGGTGCGGGCACTGGAGGCCGCGATGCGGGGCCTGCGGGGGCACCTGCTGCGCTACCGGGACGGAGCCAAGGTCTACAGCGGCACGCACTTCACCGACATCAGCTACGCCGCTCCGATGGAGGCCCATCTGCGGACGCTCGTCGCGGGCGGCTTCACCGCCGCAGGGGCGGCACGGGCCTGGTTCACCGCGTACAGCTACACCATCGGGTACGTGATCGAGGAGCAGTCGATGGGCCCGCCGCCCGGCTCGGACGGTGAGGGCTACGACCTCGAGGCCCGCGCCGAACGGCTTGCCGACTTCCCACTGGCGGCCGAGGCGGGCCCGGAGATGTTCCGCGATCAGGACGCCGGCTTCGAAGCGGGCCTCGCGGCGGTGCTCGCGGGCATCGCCGCGACCCTGCTCCCGCCGGCTGCGCGGCCGGCGCCGTAGGC
>NZ_JBHWMB010000081.1:17610-21188 GCF_042730015.1 Streptomyces sp. NPDC059957
GGGTGCTTGCCGCCCAACTCAGCCCCCCTCCTCCCTGCTCCCGTCTTCCCGTTCTTGGCCCCCTTGTTTCTTTGTCCTGGCGCGGTGGGGTTTGGGGGCTGCCCACCGCCGCGCCCCGCACCTCGGGGCGGCGCGCCGGCGCCGGGGCGGTGACCATGACGGCCGCCACGGCGGCGCCCAGCAGCATGATGCCGGCCGCCCACCAGAGCGCGACGCCGAAGCCGTGCACCATGCCCTGGGCCTCGATCAACCGCTGCGCCGGGGACGCGGGGACGCTGTGGGCCGGCTCTGCCGGACCCGCGAGGTGCGCGGCGACGTAGGCCGTCGCGGCCGTGCTCGCGATGGTGTTGAGGAGCGCCGTTCCGATCGCCCCGCCCACCTGCTGGGCCGTGTTGACCGTGGCCGAGGTGATTCCGGAGTCCCGCCGCGCCACGCCCTGGGTGGCCGTCGACATCACCGGCATGAAGACCAGGCCCATGCCGAACCCGAGGACCAGCATCGCCGGGAGCACGTGCGTCGCGTACGAGGAGTCCACCGTCAGCCGCGTGAGCAGGACCAGGGCCACGGTGGCCAGGAGCAGCCCGGGGACGATCAGCGCGCGGGGCGCGAGCCGGTCGAGGAAGCGCGCGGAGACCTGGGTCGCACCGGTGATGATCGCCAGGGTCATGGGGAGGAAGGCCAGCCCGGTCCGGACGGGGGAGTAGCCGAGGACGAGCTGGAAGTAGTAGGTCATGAACAGGAACAGGGCGAACAGGCCGATGGTCGCCAGCGCCATGGTGACGAGGCAGCCGGCCCGCGTCCGGTCCCTGATGACGTGCGGCGGGAGCATGGGGTCGCTCGCCCGCGTCTGCCACCGCGCGAACGCGGCGAGCAGGGCGGCCCCGCCGAAGAGGAGGCCCACGACCAGGCCGTCGGACCAGCCGCGCGGTTCGGCCTCGCTCAGCCCGTAGACGATGGCCACGAGTCCGCCGCACCCGAGGACCGCTCCCGGGACGTCGAGCTTCGCTCCCGTACGGCCCGTGTCGGGCAGGACGGCGAAGGCGCCGAGGATCGCGACCGCGGCGATGACCACGTTGACGTAGAGGCACCAGCGCCAGTCCGTGTACTCGGTGAGCAGGCCTCCGGCGATCAGGCCGACGGCGCCGCCGCCGCTCGCGATCGCCGCGAACACCCCGAAGGCCTTGGCGCGTTCCCTGGGGGTGTCGAAGGTGGTGGCCAGCAGCGACAGGGCGCACGGCGCGAGGAGCGCGGCGAAGACGCCCTGCAGCGCCCGGGCCGCGAAGAGCATCCCCGGCCCGCTCGCCGCGCCGCCCAGGGCGGAGGCGAGGGCGAAGCCGCTCAGGCCGATGACGAACGCCCGCCTGCGGCCGATGAGGTCCGCGAGGCGTCCGCCCAGCAGGAGCAGCCCGCCGAAGGCCAGTGAGTAGGCGGTGATCACCCACTGCCGGTTGCCGTCGGACATCCCCAGGTCGCGCTGGGCGGACGGGAGCGCGATGTTCACGATCGTGGCGTCGAGGACGACCATCAGCTGGGCCAGCCCGATGACGGCGAGCGCCCACCAGCGCCGGGGATCGGGAGGGCCGGCAGGCGGCCCGCCTGCGGGCCGGGGGGCGGCTTCGGGCATCGGGCCGGATGGAGTTCCGCTGGCGGACGTCATGCAGTCAGCCAAACACGGATCGTGAAGGTCAGCCCGCCTGGAGATCCGGCGGTGGGATCCTGCGTCCCCAGCCGGAGCGGCCGGAGCGGCCGGACGGGTGAGCGGGACGGTGGGAGCGGTGGGAGTGGTGGGGGCGAAGGGAGCGCGCGGAGCGGCCGGGGCGCTCGGGGTGCTCGAAGTGACCGGGCTGACCGGAGCGCTCGGGCTGACCGGGCTGACCGGGCTGACCGGAGCGGCCGGGCCGACCCGTCCGCCCGCCCGGCCCGGCGCACCGTGCCGCTGTGTACGCGGGGTCGTACGCGGATGCCGGGAGGGCTCCCGTCGCCCGCCGGCGCCGGACGTGGAGGCGGCGCAGGGCCGAGTACAGGGCGGCAGTGACCACGCTGGCGGCGCACCAGGCGCCGAGGATCACGAGGATCGTGCTGAGGACGGCCACGGGGACTCCTCGGGGTGTGAACGGCACCGTCTGGGCGGGCCGGGCAAGGTGGTGCTCGCCGTGACCGACCAGTACCCGGAGGAAGCGGACTTCACGCCCGCCGCCCCCCGGCTCGGCCCCCGCTACGGTGCGATCGGCAGCTGCCGCTTGTGCTCGGTCAGGCGGTAGCGGCGCACGATCGTCTCGAAGGCGCGCTCCCCGACCGGCTTGCCCTCGAGGAAGTCGTCGATCTCGTCGTACGTGACACCCAGCGCGTCCTCGTCGGCCTTGCCCGGGTCGAGGGTCTCCAGGTCCGCCGTGGGCGTCTTCCAGACCAGCTCGGCCGGTGCGCCAAGGGCGTCGGCGCAGGCCCGTACCCGGCGCTTGGTCAGCCCGGTCAGCGGCACCACGTCGGCCGCGCCGTCACCGAACTTGGTGAAGAAGCCGGAGACCGCCTCGGCGGCGTGGTCGGTGCCGACGACCAGGCCGTCGTGCGCGCCGGCCACCGCGTACTGGGCGATCATGCGCTGGCGGGCCTTGATGTTGCCCTGCACGAAGTCCTGGTGGTGGGCGTCCCGGAAGACGGTCCCGCCGGCCAGGGAGGCGGACAGCGCCGCGTCGCTCGCGGGCTTGACGTCCACGGTCAGCACCCGGTCGGCGTTGATGAAACCGAGGGCGAGCTGGGCGTCCCGCTCGTCGGCCTGGACCCCGTACGGCAGTCGCATGGCAAAGAACGTCGCCTCGTGCCCGGCCGCGCGGACCCGCTCCACGGCGAGCTGGCAGAGCCGGCCGGCCGTCGTGGAGTCCACCCCGCCGCTGATCCCGAGGACCAGGGAGCGCAGGCCGGTGGAGGTGAGCCGCTCGGCCAGGAACGCCACCCGGCGCTCGATCTCCCGCTGGGCGTCGAAGTTCTCGGCGACCAGGAGCTCCCGGGCGATCTCCTGCTGCAGGGCGGTGGACGCCGGCTGGCTCACGGCTGCTCCTCATGATGGTTCGTCGGTCCGCAAGGCGGTGGGATGCGATGCGTTGTCCCGCCGACCCTAACCGAGCGCGCGGGTGAGCCGCGTCTCACCCTCGTGGCGGCGCTTGTCTATGCAACGAGTTGCATAGAAAGATCAAGGCATGGCACTTGAGCACGCGATCCTCGTCTCCCTGCTGGAGCAGCCGGGGTCCGGATATGAGCTGGCGCGCCGGTTCGACCGGTCCATCGGCTACTTCTGGACCGCGACCCACCAGCAGATCTACCGCGTGCTGAACCGGATGGAGGGCGACGGCCGGCTCGACGTCCGCGAAGTGCCGCAGCGGACCCGGCCGGACAAGAAGGAGTACTCCGTCACCGCGGCCGGCCGCGCCGCCCTCTCGGCCTGGCTCCACGAGCCGATCCAGGCAGGGGTACGGCGGCAGCACCGGCGGGTACGGCGCGCCGCCACCGCAGAACCCGTACGGACAGCCACCGTACGGACAGCACCACTACGCGCAGAACCCGTACGAGCAGAACCCGTACGA
>NZ_JBHWMB010000081.1:21198-36132 GCF_042730015.1 Streptomyces sp. NPDC059957
ATCCGCGGCGCGGCCTTCGACGATCCGGCCGCCCTGATCCGCGAGGTCGAGCGGCACCACCGGACACACGCCGACCGGCTCACGCACTACCTGGCGGGGGAGCTCCGCGATTTCACCGGACCCGGGGCCCCGGCCCCGAACCCCTCCGACCCCGGGCGGGAACTCCAGCACGTCGTGCTCCGCGGCGGCATCGCCTACGAGCGCATGCAGCTGGCCTGGCTGGAGGACGTACTGGCCACCCTCCACCGCCTGGCAGCTCCCTGACCCGGAGCCGCCGCGCCCCTCCCTCCCTCCCTCCCTCCCTCCCTCCCGCTCCACCCCTCATCCTCCGACGCATCCTCCGACCGGAAAGCGAACGCCCATGAGCGACCAGCTGCTGTTCAACCCGCGCACCTACGACCCCGCGCACTTCGACCCCGAGACCCGCCGCCTGCTGCGCGCGACCGTCGACTGGTTCGAGGAGCGCGGCAAGCGCCGGCTGATCGAGGACTACCGCACCCGCGCCTGGCTGGGGGACTTCCTCGCGTTCTCCGCGAAGGAGGGGCTCTTCGCGACCTTCCTGACCCCGGAGGCGTCCGCCGGCCAGGACGGGACCGACAAGCGCTGGGACACCGCGCGCATCGCCGCCCTCAACGAGATCCTCGGCTTCTACGGCCTCGACTACTGGTACGCGTGGCAGGTCACGATCCTCGGTCTCGGGCCCGTCTGGCAGAGCGACAACGCCGCCGCCCGCGACCGCGCCGCACAGCTCCTCGACGCGGGCGAGGTGTTCGCGTTCGGCCTGTCCGAGAAGACCCGCGGCGCGGACATCTACAACACCGACATGCTCCTGGAGCCGTCCGCCGGCGGGGACGGGGCCGGCGCCGGCGGGTTCCGGGCCAACGGCTCGAAGTACTACATCGGCAACGGCAACGCGGCCGGACTCGTCTCCGTCTTCGGCCGCCGCACCGACATCGAGGGCCCGGACGGCTACGTCTTCTTCGCGGCCGACAGCCGCCACCCCGCGTACGACGTGGTGAAGAACGTCGTCGACTCCTCCAAGTACGTCAGCGAGTTCCGCCTCACGGACTACCCGGTCGGCCCCGAGGACGTCCTGCACACCGGACGCGCCGCCTTCGACGCGGCCCTCAACACCGTCAACGTCGGCAAGTTCAACCTCTGCACCGCCTCGATCGGCATCTGCGAGCACGCGATGTACGAGGCCGTCACCCACGCGCAGGGCCGCATCCTCTACGGCCGCCCCGTCACCGCCTTCCCGCACGTGCGCCGCGAGCTCACCGACGCGTACGTCCGCCTCGTCGGAATGAAGCTCTTCAGCGACCGCGCCGTCGACTACTTCCGCTCGGCGGGCCCCGACGACCGCCGCTACCTCCTCTTCAACCCCATGACCAAGATGAAGGTGACCACGGAGGGCGAGAAGGTCATCGACCTGATGTGGGACGTCATCGCGGCCAAGGGCTTCGAGAAGGACACCTACTTCGCCCAGGCGGCCGTCGAGATCCGCGGCCTGCCCAAGCTGGAGGGCACGGTCCACGTCAACCTGGCGCTCATCCTCAAGTTCATGCGCAACCACCTGCTGGAACCGGTCGACTACGCCCCCGTCCCGACCCGCCTCGACGCGGCCGACGACGCGTTCCTCTTCCGCCAGGGCCCGGCCCGGGGCCTTGGATCCGTACGGTTCCACGACTGGCGCCCGGCCTACGACGCGTACGCCGCCGTGCCCAACGTCGCCAGGCTGCGCGAGCAGGCCGACGCCCTTTGCGCGTTCGTCGAGACCGCCGCCCCCGACGAGCGGCAGAGCCGCGACCTCGACCTCCTCCTGGCGGTCGGCCAGCTCTTCGCCCTGGTCGTGCACGGCCAGCTCGTCCTGGAGCAGGCCCGCCTGACGGGTCTGGACGAGGACGTGCTGGACGAGCTGTTCGGCGTCCTCGTACGGGACTTCTCCGCGCACGCCGTCGAACTGCACGGCAAGGACTCCGCCACCGCGGACCAGCAGGCCTGGGCCCTGGGCGCGGTCCGCCGCCCGGCCGTGGACGCGGACCGCTCGGCACGCGTGTGGGCGCGGGTGGAGGGACTCGCCGGGGCGTACGAGATGAAGCCCTGACGCACGGCTTTCCCGGCCCTACCCGGGACCGGCCGGGCTCCCGGCCCGGTCCCGGGTCGGGCCGGGGCCCGTCGGCGGTTCCGGGAAGCCCTTGGGCCCGCGGTCACCGTCCCGAGCGGGGGAGCCCGGCCCGGGCCTTTGGACCCGGGTCTCTCCTCGTGCACCGCTCGGTCCTTTCGGCCCGTGTGCACGCGGTCCTTCGCGGTGTTGGCTGGAAGGAGTCGCAACGGCCGGAGCACACACCCCGAGAGGCTGGAACACCACCATGGTGACGTCCACGGAGCAGAGGGCGGAGGTGATCGCAGAGAACCGCACCCGCAAGGGTCTGCTGCCGCTGTGCCTGAGCGAAGCAGCGGAGCGGTTCTCCTTAGCGGTCCTTCTACGGAATGCGCGCGGTACTGGCGCTCTTCCTGATCGACACCGCCCACGGCCTCGGCATGTCGAAGACCACGGCGGTCGCCCTCGTCGGCGCCTACCTGTCCGCCTGCTACTTCACCGCCCTGCCGGGCGGCTGGATCGCAGACCGCCTGCTCGGCGCCCGTAGGACCGCCCTGATCGGCGGGGTCGCCATCCTGGCCGGACACCTCGCGCTCGCCTTCGAGGCCGGAGCGGGCGGCGTCTACGCCGGCCTCGTCCTCATCGCGGTCGGCACCGGCCTGCAGAAGCCCAATATGACCGCCCTGGTCGGGAAGCTGTACGCGCAGGGCACCGACCAGGAACGGGACGCGGCCTACAGCAAGTTCTACGCCAGCGTGAATGTCGGCGGCCTTGCCTCGACCCTCCTCGTGGGCTGGCTCGGACTCCGCTTCGGGTGGAACGTCGCCTTCGCCGCGGCGGCCGTGGCCATGGCCGTCAGCCTGTGCGTCTTCCAGGCCTCGGGCAGCCTCCGCGATGCCGCCGACGCACCCGGCCGCCCGCTCACCCGCGCCGAGGCGCGCACGGTGGCCGTCCGGGCCCTGTGGTCCGTCGCCGGGGTCCTCGCGGTCGCCGCCGCGGCCCGCGCGACCGGCACGCTGACCCTGCCCCACGCCCTCACCGCGTTCGCGGTCCTGGCCGTGGTCGTACCGGTCGGCTACCTCGTCACCCTGCTGCGCCGCACCGACCTCGACGAGCGGGGACGGGCGGGCATCCGCGCCTACGCACGACTGTTCGCGGCAGCCGTCGCCTTCTTCTGCATCTTCGACCTCGCCGCGTCCAACGTGCAGCTGTTCGCCGCGGACCACGTGGACATGATGGGCATCCCGGTCACCTGGCAGGCGGCCCTGAACCCCGTCATGACCATCGCCTTCGCCGGGGTCCTCGCGTTCGTGTGGCGCAAGGTGCGCATCTCCTCCCCGGCGAAGTTCTCCACGGGACTCGTGCTCGGCGGACTGTCCTTCCTCCTGCTCGCCCTCGCCGCGGGCCACGCCACCGGCACCACCCACATCTCGCTGCTCTGGCTGGTCGGGCTCTACGTCCTGCTGAGCACGGGCGAACTGTTCCTCGCCCCCACCGGACTGTCCATCAGCCACAAGCTGGCCCCGGCCGGCACCGGATCGCAGCTCGTGGGCCTCTTCTTCCTGGCCGCCTCGGCGGGCGACGCCATCGGCAGCCAGGTCGCCACCCACCTGACCGGCGCCGCCCTCTACATCGCCCTGGGAGGCCTGGCGCTGGCGGCCGGCCTCGCGATGGCCGCCGCCACACCGAAGCTGCGCCTCCTGACCGGCGAATGAACCGGCCGCCCGCCGCCGCGGCCCTCTCCTCCCGGGACCGCCGTCAGACCTGGGGCGGGCCCTGTACGAGGAGGCGGGCCGCGGCGTGGTCGGCGCGGTCCGCCTCGTCCGACGCGTCGATGTAGCCGTAGGCGTCGTCGCCGACGGGGATCCGCAGGGGCGTGGGGCCCTCGGCGGTGACGATGTCCAGGACCCGCGCGGCGAAGTACTCCGGGCGTCCGGTTTCCGGGCTGTCCGCGAGACCCCGGGCGCCTTCGAGCATCTCGCGGTTGGTGGCGTCGTAGGCGGGGACCCGGTGCGCGGCTTCGGCCATGGAGGTGCCGTAGCGCGTCGCGAACATGCCCGGCTCGACGACGGTGACGCGGATGTTGTGGGGAGCCGCCTCCATGGCGAGGGTCCGGCTCATGCCTTCGAGGGCGTGCTTCCCGGCGGTGTAGGCCGCGAGGCCCGGGAAGGCCATCCGGCCGACCACGGACGAGACGTTGAGGATGTGGCCGTGGCCCTGGGCCCGCATCAGGGGCAGGACCAGGCGCGCGAGCCGCCAGGGGCCGACGACCAGGGTCTCCAACTGGTCGCGGAGTTCGGCGTCCGAGACCTCCTCGACCGCACCGAACAGCCCGACGGCCGCGTTGTTGACGAGGATGTCGATGCCGCCCAGGCGCTCGACCGCGGTGCGGACGGCCTCCTCGCAGGAGGCGTCGTCCCGCAGTTCGAGCGGGACCGGGACGATCCGGCCGGGCCAGGCGGCGGCGAGATCCTCCAGGTCGGCGGTCTTGCGGGCGGTGACGGCCAGTTCGTCCCCGGCGCGAGCCGCCGCGGTGGCCAGTGCGTGCCCGAGCCCCGAGGAGCATCCCGTGACCAGCCAGCGTCGTCCCATGGTTCCCCCGTGATGGCCGAATTGCTGCGGATGATGGCGGCAGTTCATGTTCGGGGCGGCCCCGCTCCGCGGTCATCCCTGCTGCGGGGGCGTGCGGAGGCGCGCAGGCGCACGACTGGGCGCGCGCACGCGCCGGGTGGGGACCGCGGGCCCGTGGCTTTGCCGGCCCGTGGGCAAGCGGTCCGTGGGTACGCCGGCCCGGTCGGCTACGCGCGCGGGCCGGCGCCTGCCGGTCCTGTGCCGGCCGGGCCCGCCACGCCTGCCGAGCCCACGCTTGCCGAGCCCACGCCTGTCGTGCCCGTGCCCGCCCGGGCGGCGCGGCGCAGCCGGGACCTGGCCGGATCCTGGGGGGAGTACGAGGCCGTGCCGGTGGGTTCCCGCGGGTTCGGGCGGACGAAGAGGGTGACGGTGACCTTTTCGGTGAACCCGTTGCGCCGCATCATCGCGGCGGAGGCCGCATTGCCGCTCTCCACGTCGGTGATGATCCGGGACGCGCCCGCGGCGAAGAGCGCGGAGCAGCAGTGCTCGACCAGGGAACTCGCGACGCCGCGGCCCCGGGCGCGTTCCTCCAGGGCGATCCACTCCAGGTAGCCCCAGTCCTCGCGCTCGTCGTAGGACAGCGATCCGAGGACGAAGCCGAGCAGTCCCTCCTCGTCGCGGGCGATCCAGCAGGCGTCCGGCTGGGCGTCCCAGTGCGCGGCCACGGACGACAGCGACCAGGAGGTGTAGGGCATCGCCTTCACGTCGAAGGCCCGGTAGCCGAGATCGAGGACGGCATCGAGGTCGGTCAGTCGCAGGGGGAGGGTCTCGACTTCACTCATGATCTCGATGATGACATAGCCGGATATCTCCACCCCGTCACCTCACAGAGAGGACCTCGGGGTCCGCTGCCGGATCCTGGGCGGACGCCGGTGCCGGTGACGGTGACGGGTTCTTCGGGCCGCGGGTGGGGACGTAGAGGTACAGGACGCCCATGACGACGACGCCCGCCCACATGGCCTGCTGTCAGCCCTCGACGAAGGACTGCCGGGCGGCGTGGACCAGGGCCTGCGCCCGGGGGCCCGCACCGTTCGCGGCCGCGACGGCGTGGGCGACACCCTCCCGCGCCGCGTCGGCCGCGCCTTGGGGGATGCCCTGGAGCCGCTCCTCCACGGCGCCGCGGTAGCCGGCCGACAGGAGTGTTCCGAGCAGGGCCACGCCCAGCGCGGTGCCGAACTCCCGGGTGACGTCGTTGAGCGCGGAGGCGACGCCCTGGCGCTCTCGCGGCAGGGCGCCGGTGATGGCCTCGGTGGAGGGTGTCATCGCCAGGCCCATGCCGATGCCCATGGCGAGCATGCCCGGAAGGACGGACAGGTAGCCGCCGTCGGCGGAGACGATGCCCGCCATGAGGGCGAGGCCCGCGCCCGCGAGCAGGATGCCGGCCGCCATGACCGGGCGGGCCCCGACGCGCGCGGCCAGCCGGGGAGCCAGTCCGGCGGCCGGCATCATGGCCACGGCCATGGGCATCAGCGCGAGCGTGGACATGAGGCCCGACCAGCCGAGAACGGCCTGGAAGAAGGGGAAGAGCACCACGAAGATCCCCGCCTGCACGCCGAAGACCGTCAGCAGGGTGAGGGAGCCGCCGGCCAGTCCGCGCTCACGGAACAGCCGTACGTCGAGCAGGGCGGCGTCCCGCAGGCGAGCTCCCAGAGGACGAAGGCGACGGCGGCGGGCAGCCCGACGGCGAGGCCGGTCAGGGTGGCGGGATCGGACCAGCCGCGCTCCGGCCCTTCCTGGAGGTCGAAGATGAGACCGGCCGCGGCTACGGCCGAGGTCAGCGCGCCGGCCGTGTCGTAGGAATGCGCGGCAGTCTCGCGGGAGTTGGGGATCGCGCGCAGCGACATGGCCAGGGCCCCGCCGACCAGGGCGACGGGGTGGGGCGGGGTAGGGCGGGGCGGGAGCGCGCGCCCGCGCGCCCGAGGGCGCGCGGGGTGTCAGCCGTCAGCCGGTGGCGCCGGTCCCTGCCGAGGCGAGCACCGCGACCGCGGCGTCGGTGTCGGCGACGGCGAGGAGGGCGTTGATGTGTGCGCCGGCCAGCGCCCCGGCCGCGGCGGAGGCACCGACCTGGGCGATCGGGTCGGTGACGTTGCCCGCCACCCACACCCCCGGCACGTCGGTGGCGCCCGCCGCGCCGGAGAGGAACCGGCGGCCGCCGCCAGGCAGCTCCTCCATCGGCAGGCCCAGGCCCGCCAGGCCCTCGGTACGGGCCACGAGCGTGGTCGCCACGGCGAGGACCCGGCGCTCGACGACCGCTCCGTCGGCCAGTCGCACACCGCGGATGCCGCCGTCTCCGTCCCCCACGACCTCTTCGACCGGGGCGTCGACGACGCGGATGGCGCGTGCGGCGAAACGAGCACGGGTCTCGCCGTCCAGCTCCGTGCCGTGCGCGAAGTAGACGAGGTCGTCGGTGAGCTGACGGAACAGCAGGGCGTGGTGGATCGACGCGGGGCCGGTCGCGAGGACGCCGATCGGCTCGTCGCGCACCTCCCAGCCGTGGCAGTACGGGCAGTGCACCACGCTGTGCCCCCAGTGCTGCGCCAGTCCGGGCAGCTCGGGCAGGACATCGCGCAGGCCGGTGGCCACGAGCAGGCGGCGTGCCGTCAGGACCCGGCCGTCGGTCAGCGTCACGGTGAAGCGCAGGTCGCCGTCGGCGGACGGATCGGCGTGCTCGGCGGCGGAGACCTCGCCGGAGACGACGAGCCCGCCGTAGCGGCGCACTTCCTCGCGGCCCCGGCCGTACAGTTCCGCCGGCGGGGTGCCGTCCAGGCCGAGCAGGCCGTGAACCCCCTCGGCGGGCGCGTTGCGGGGGGTGCCGCTGTCGATCACGACGACCGAGCGGCGGGAGCGGGCGAGCATCAGCGCGCCGTTCAGACCGGCGGCGCCGCCGCCGATCACCACGGCGTCGACGGTCCCGTCCGGCAGTGCGTCGGTCGCGTATGCGGTAGTCGTCGCGGACATGTCGTCGGTTTCCTTTCGGATGTTCCTTCGTACCGGCCCGGTGATCCGGGGCCGTCTGCACACGACGCTAACCCCGACTTGCAGCACGGGCATACAATGTTGCCTATGACGCAAGAAGACGGCGATCTGGACAGCCTGGTACGCAAACGCATCCGCGCGCTGCGGGTGGCGCAGGGCTGGTCCCTGGAGGAGCTGGCCACGCGTGCCCGGCTCAGCCAGTCCACGCTCAGCCGCATCGAGAACGGCCAGCGACGCCTGGCGCTGGACAGCCTGGTCACGCTCGCCCGCGCGCTGGACACCACCTTGGACCAGCTCGTGGAGACGGCGACCGACGATGTCGTCACCAGCCCGATGATCGACGCCGCTCGCGGGCAGATGCGCTGGCCGATCAAGGGCGAACCGGGGATGACGGTCATTCGCCAGCGGATGACCGAGCCGCCGCCGGACAACCCCTCCCGGATGCGCGCGCACCCCGGGCGGGAATGGCTCGTGGTCCTGTCCGGTACCGCGGTCCTGATGCTCGGGCACCGCCGCTTCCGCATCGAGACCAACCAGGCCGCGGAGTTCCCCACGATGATGCCGCACGCGATCGGCGCCGAGGGCGGACCGTGCGAGATCCTGGGGATCTTCGACAGGGACGCCCGCCGCGGCCACCAGCGGGACAGTGGCGTCGGTGACGCGGGGGGCGACGGGGGCGGCGAAGGTGCTGATCAGGGGGCGGGTCGCTGACGGCGTGCGGTGGCCCTCCTGTTCCCCCGTACGGTGGGTCGGGCGCGGTTCTTGCGCGTCCTGGGGGCTTCGGGGCCATCCTCTTGCCGAACTGGCAAGAAGGTATGCGGCAAGCGCATAGGCGTCCTACCGTGGAGCCATGACCCACGCACAGCACGCACCCCAGCACGACCACACCCGGCACGGCGGCCACGGTCACGGCCACGGCGGTCACAGCCACGGTCAAGGCGCCGGCGCGCACGGCCAAGCGCAGCACGGTCAGGACCAGCACGAGGTCCACGCCCAGGCGGAGATCCTCGACCTGGACGCGGAAGTCCTCGCCGAACACATCGCCGACATCACCACGTGGCTGCCCCTGCACGAGTCCCCTCGCCACATCGTGGATCTGGGCTGCGGCACGGGCGCCGGCACCTTCGCCCTGCTCGACCGCTTCCCCGACGCGCACGTCACCGCCGTCGACTCCTCAGCGGCGCACCTGCAGCGCCTGCGCGAGAAGGCGTGCGCCCGGGGCGTCGACGACCGCGTCCGCACCGTGCAGGCCGACCTCGACGAGACCGAATGGCCCGACCTCGGCACGCCGGACCTGGTGTGGGCCTCGGCCTCGATGCACCACATGGCCGACCCGGACCAGGCCCTGCGCACGGTCCGCGAACTGCTCGCCCCGGGTGGCCTGTTCGCCGTCGTAGAGCTCGCGGGCTTCCCCCGCTTCCTGCCCGCGGACGCCCCCGAAGGCAGGCCCGGACTGGAAGACCGCTGCCACACGGCGAGCGAGAGCTACCACGCGGAGCACGTGCCGCACCGCGGCGCCGACTGGGGGCCGAAGCTCACCGCGGCCGGATTCGCCCTCGACGGCGACCGGGTGATCGACGTGAACATCGAGGGCTCCCGCAGCGAGGCGGTCGGCGCGTACGCCCTCGGCAGCCTGCAGCGCCTGCGCCGCGGCATCGTCGACACCCTCGCGCCCGAGGACCTGGCAGCGCTCGACCTCCTGCTCGACACCGACGGCTCCGAGAGCATCCTGCGCCGCGACGACCTCGCCGTGCGCACCGAGCGCACCGTCTGGGCCGCACGCCGCAAGAGCTGATCCGTGCCGGCCGCGGAGATCACTCCTGCGGACGGCGCAGCAGCGGGGGAGCCGGATGGGGCAGGGGGCTCGCCGCGGCCGGGCTCAGGCCGTCCATGACCAGGGTCACGTAGCGGCGCCAGCCCTCCTCGGCGGGGTCCATGGTCCACAGCACGCTGACGAGCATGGTCACGATCCTCTTCACATCGTCGGGCACGAGGTCATCCCGGATCACCCCGGCCCGCTGCCCGCGGGTCACCAGCGGGTCGAGCGCGTCGAAGAACCGGGCGCTGGTCTCCGCGGAGAGGGCGCCGGCCTTCCGGGCGGCCGTCAGCACGTGGTGCTCGTCGGCCGCCGAGGTCAGGGCGGCTTCGAGTACGACGGCCAGGCCGCGGCGGGGGTCCTCATCGGCCAGCCCGCGGTCGATGGCGGGGAGGACGTCCTGGGTGAACTGCTGGTCCAGCACGGCCCGGAGCAGGGCGGCCTTGTCGGGGAACCGGCGGAAGAGCGTGGCGATCCCCACCCCGGCCCGCCGCGCGATCTCGTCGAGCGGCGCATCGGGTCCCAGCTCGGCGTACACGTCGCGTGCCGCTCTGACGATCTTCTCGATGTTGCGCACGGCATCGGCGCGCAGGGGTCTGGGGCTTTCGGTCGGCACGCTGTCGAGAATACAACTGATAGTCGACGATCGGATCTGGTTGACACGTCGCCCACCGTGAACTGATAGTTGACTACTGATTGTGGTGTGCGCCGACCTCGTACCCACGCCTCGCCGGGCAGACCCCTCCCCACCCCGTGCGCCCCGCGCCGTCCGGCCGGCCGGGGCTGCGGCCCTAGGGGGTGTCTTGCCGATCAGGCCGGGCTCGCGGCGCCCGGCACCGCGCCTCGCCGCGTTGTCGTCACTCGCCGACGCTCCGCGTCGACTCCCTCCTCCGCCTTGCGATCCACGGCGCCAGACACCGCTCCCTGATCCGGCCCGACCGACAAGACACCCCCCTAGGACCTTTCATGCAACAGCCGCCCGCGGCCGCTCCCCGTACCGGCAAGGTGATCGCGACGCTCGCCCTCGCGGGCATCGCCGCAGCCGTCATGCAGACCCTGGTCACACCTCTGCTGGCCGACCTGCCGAACATCCTCCACACCTCCCACTCCAACGCGGCCTGGGTCGTCACCGCCACCCTCCTGGTCGCAGGCGTGTGCGTACCGATCAGTGGGCGCCTGGGCGACATGCTCGGCAAGCGCCGCATGCTCCTGGCCTGTTGCATACCGCTGATCGTCGGATCGGTGGTGTGCGCGCTGGCGGGCGGCGTCGTCCAGATGATCATCGGGCGCGGCCTGCAAGGCGTCGGCATGGGCATGATCCCGCTCGGCATCGCCCTGCTCCGCGACATCCTCCCCGCCGAGAAGCTCAGTTCCTCCATCGCCCTCGTGAGCGCCTCCATGGGCATCGGCGGCGGCATCGGCCTCCCGGTCTCCGCGGCCGTCGCCCAGTACACGAGCTGGCGCTTCCTATTCTGGGGGTCCGCGGCGATCGCCGGCTGCGTCGCCGTCATGATCGTGTCCTTCGTCCCCGACGGTCCGGCCGCCGCCAAGGGGCAGCGCTTCGACGTGGTCGGCGCGCTGGGCCTCGCGGCGGGCCTGGTGTCCCTGCTGCTGTTCGTGTCCAAGGGCGCCGACTGGGGCTGGGGCTCGGCCACCAGCCTCGGCCTGATGGCCACCGCCGTGGTGCTTCTGGCCGCCTGGGCGTGGTTCGAATGGCGCACCACCGACCCGCTGGTCGACCTGCGCACCACGATCCGCCCGCGCGTCCTGCTGACCAACCTCGCCTCGGTCTCCATCGGCTTCGGCATGTTCGCCGGCATGCTGGTGATCCCGCAGTTGCTGCAGTTCCCCGCCGTCACCGGCTACGGCCTGGGCCAGTCCATGCTGGCGGCCGGCCTGTGGATGCTCCCCGGCGGGCTGATGATGATGGCCGTCTCCCCCCTCGGGGGCAAGCTCACCAACGCGCACGGCCCGAAGGTCACCCTCGTCAGCGGAGCGCTCGTCCTGGCCGCGGGCTACGGCGTCGCGCTCCTCTTCTCCGGCACGGCCGCCGGGCTGATGGTCGCCTTCATGGTCATCAACTGCGGTGTGGCCCTCGCCTACGGAGCCATGCCCGCTCTGATCATGAGCGCGGTACCCGTGACGGAAACCGGCGCCGCGAACGGCTTCAACGCCCTCATGCGCTCCCTGGGCACCTCCGTCGGCGCCGCCGTCGTCGGTGTGGTCCTGGCTCAGATGACCACCACGACAGGGGGTTTCACCTTCACCTCGGAGGCGGGCTTCCGCACCGGCCTGCTGATGGGCGGCGGTTTCGCCCTGCTGTCCGGGGCCATCGCCGCGCTGATCCCCGCCCTCCGGCCGCAGCGGCCCGAACCGGTGGACCGGTCGGGGCCCACGTCCGAACCGGCCTCCCCCTCGATGAGCAAGTAGCGCCGCCCCGGCCCCGCCTGGGGCCTGTCGTCAAACTCCCGTCTGCGTCGCGGCGACAGGAGTTCGACGACAGGCCCCAGGGGCCGTCCGTGTCATCGGGCCGCTTCGACGTAGGACGCCAGGTGGGCCAGCGAGGAGGCGATGCCCGCCTCGTGGTCCGCCCGGTCGATGCCCGGCGGTACGTCCGTGGCCGTGACGGTCACCTCGGTGCCCTCGCCGGAGGCGGCGAGGTGCCAGGTCATCGTCATGGTGCCGGCGTACGACGGGTCGTCGGACTCGAACACGGCCTGCTGTACGACGAGCTCCGGCGGCACGAGACCGGTGAACCGTACGTCGACCACGTCGGTCGTGCCGGAGGTCTTCCCGGGGCCCGTGCCGGGGCTCGCGGCGGGATCGAGGTAGGTCAGGACCATCCGGAAGCCGCCTCCTGGCCGCGGGTCCCACTGCTCGATCCGCCCGCTCATGCCGTCCGGCGGAAGCCATGCTTCGAGGGACTCGCGGTCCAGGAGGGCGGCGTAGACGGCCGCCCGCGGCGCCGCGACCGTCCGGGAAACGCGGTCGGTCCTGCCGGCGGACCCGTTCCCGGGCCGGTCCCGGTGCGTCGGCGCGCCGCCGGCGGGGGCCTCCAGGGTGCGGAGGTGGGCGGTCACGGCCGCCGTGGTGCGCTGCTCGTCACGGCTGGCCAGGAGGTCCAGCAGCGCCCCGCGCAGGACCGAGAGCAGCAGGGTCCGCTCGGCGACCCCCTCGGGCGTGTCGCGACGGGCCGGCGGCTGGGCGGCCGCGAAGACCTCCAGCCAGTCGGCGATGGTCCGCTCCGCGAAGCCAGCCCAGGGCCCCGTGCCCCCGCTCAGCGAGCGCGCGTAGCCCTCGACCCAGAGGGTGAGCACCTTGCGGTGGCCCGGGTCGGCCAGCCAGCTCCACACCAGCTCGCCCGTGCGGGCGAGGCCGTGCTCCGGCCGGGCCCGGTGCACGGCTTCGAGCATGCCCGTCTCGTCCTGCCGGGCCCGCGCGAGCAGCGCCTGCACCAGCGCGTCCTTGCTGCCGAACAGGAAGAGGAGGACGCGCGGACTGCTGCCGATCGCCTCGGCCAGGGGCCGCAGGGACATGTCCGCCAGCCCGTGGTCGAGCACGTGCGCGTAGGCCAGCTCCAGGAGCTGCTGCTTACGGGCGGAATCGGCGCGGGCGGAGGGGGTCATGCACACATTATGCTTTACTGAAACAGTCGTTTCAGTTACTCGGTTTCAGTTACTCGGTTCAGTTGTTCGGTTGTTCGGTTTCAGTGATTTCGGTGGTTCCGGCCGTACAGAGAGGGAGTCCCCATGAACGAGGTCCGTGCGGTGATCCGGCCGCTGGGGGAGCCGGGCGATCTCGGCTGGGTGGTCATGGCCCACGGTGAGCAGTACGCGAAGGAATTCGGCTGGGACGGCAGCTTCGAGGGCCTGGTCGCGCGGATCGTCGCGGACTACGCGGGCGGCCACGATCCCTCCCGCGAGGCGGCCTGGATCGCCGAACTGGACGGCCGCCGCGTCGGCAGCGTGTTCTGCGTGGCCGACGACGAGGACGGGGAGGGCACCGCGAAGCTGCGGATCCTCCTCGTGGACCCCGCCGCACGCGGCCACCGCCTGGGCTCGCGCCTGGTCGCACAGTGCGTGGACTTCGCCCGTGAGGCGGGGTACGAGCGGATCCGGCTGTGGACCAACGACACCCTGGTGGCCGCGCGCGGGATCTACCTGGCCGCCGGCTTCCGCCTCGTGGAGGAGGAACCGCACCACAGCTTCGGCGCCGATCTCATCGGCCAGGTCTACGAGCTCGACCTGGCCGGGCAGTCGGCCTGAACGGCGCCACCGGCCGGCCGGCGCCTACCGCGACTCCGGTGTCGTCCAGCCGGGCGTGGGCGGCCCGGCGGAGCCGGGCGCGGACTTCGGCGTGCCCGCGGTCCTGGTCGAGCGCCGTGGAGCCGTGGGCACCGCGGTCGGCGGGCTGGACCACGTGTGCAGCGACCACGCCGGGGGCGCGGGTCTGGCAGTGCGTCACCTGGTCGGGCTGGGACACCGGAAGATCGCCCTGGTCGCGGGCGACAGCCCCACCACGGTCCAGGTCAAGGCCGGCTACGAGGCCGCACTGCGGGCGTTCGGCGTGCGCGGCCCCGCGATCGAACCGATCGACCTCTACAGCGGCGACATCGACAACGCGAAGATCGACGCGGCGGCCGACAGGCTGGCCGAGCTGGTGGCCGCGCGCAAGGTGACCGCGGCGATCGTGCTCGGCGACACCGACGCGATCCTGCTCCTGCAGAGCCTGCGCGACCGCGCCGAGAAGATCCGGGTCCCTCAGGACCTGGCCCTCGTAGCCTACGGCGACGACGTCGCAGCCCTCTCCGACCTGCCGTTGACGGCAGTGGCCCCGTCGAAGTGCGAGGTCGGGGCAACCGCCGTCAAGCTGCTGCTCCAGCGGATCCGGGAGAACGCCTCCGCGGCGAAGCCCGCGGCGCGCCGCCATCTCGACCTCCTGCCGGAGTTGCTGGTGCGGCAGTCCTGCTGCGTGGACGAGCGCGACTGAAGCACCGCGGGGACGCCGTCACGGCCGCCGGCACGGGCCGGGAGATAAGGGCGCCGTACGAGGGTAGACGCGAGCCGAGGCACCGCTGCGAAGCCACCCGCTTCGCCGCTTTCCCGACGCGCGAGTGAGGACATCATGCTTTTTGCCGGACTCATCCTCCTGCTCATCGGATTCCTGACCGGAATCTCCGTTCTGTGGACCATCGGCGTCATCCTGCTCGTGGTGGGAGCCGTGCTGTGGCTGATGGGCTCGGTCGGGCACGCGGTGGGCGGCCGCCGGCATTACTGGTAGCAGGCGGCGCCGCCGCCCCGATCCAGGCCTTTGGTGGCCCGTCCCGTTCGGGACGGGCCACCAGCCCATTTCCGGGGCAACTCGCCCATTTCCTCGGACCTTTTCCGGGTATCCTCGCAGCACCCCCTTC
>NZ_JBHWMB010000082.1:0-32620 GCF_042730015.1 Streptomyces sp. NPDC059957
CACTTGGAAAATCCAGACCACCCCAAGGCCGGCCCTCCGCGGCCAAGAGTCCACTCCGCCCGTCTCCTCCTGCCCTACCCCTCCCGACGCACCAAGCCCCCCCCTCCGGGGGAGGGCGGGGCTCGGCGACGTGCGTGACCGGGGCGGGGGCCCCGGCCGGGACTACGGGAGCGGGTTGAAGATGAAGGACTCGTGCGCGTTGGACTGGCCGATCGCGGTGAAGCCGGATCCGTTGGACTGGGCTCCGTTGTTCTGGTTCGAGGCGCCGAAGCCCGAGGCGACCTGCTGGGCGGTGGAGGAGTTCCCGAGGTTGCTGCCGCCGACCCCGCTGCCGAGGATGCCGGCGAGGGCCGCGTTCGACGCGGTCCCGGCCGCACCGGCCCCGTTGTCGGCCTGGGCGACTCCCGAGAAGAGCGCGAAGGCGAGGGGGAGCGATGCGGCGGCCGCCATCACGCGGATGCTGCGGGTGCTTGCCATGTTTCAAGTCCTCCAGTTAAGCAAAACGGCTGTGGTCCAAGACGGTTGGCCGACCGCCGGGGGTGTGGACGCGACGTCGTGCCCCCACCCTGGCGCAGGTGATCATCAAGAAACCAGCCCAGAGTGCCTTGTTCCCCCTCAAGCGTGATCAACTCCCCGCCAAACCTCACATCCCGCCCAATCTCGAACGAAGTTACTGGCGTAACCCACCTGCCTGATGCGGGAAGCGGCGGCACGGCAAACGACGAAGGCCCCGACGCCAAGCGTCGGGGCCCGAATCGGTCAGGCAATCGGTCAGGCAATCGGTCAGGCGGTACGGGTCAACACTCGATGACGTTGACCGCCAGGCCGCCGCGGGCCGTTTCCTTGTACTTGACCTTCATGTCGGCGCCCGTCTCCTTCATGGTCTTGATGACCTTGTCGAGGGAGACCTTGTGGGTGCCGTCGCCGCGCATCGCCATCTTGGCCGCGGTGACGGCCTTGACCGCCGCCATGCCGTTGCGCTCGATGCAGGGGATCTGGACGAGCCCGCCGACCGGGTCGCAGGTGAGGCCGAGGTTGTGCTCCATGCCGATCTCGGCCGCGTTCTCGACCTGCTCCGGGGTGCCGCCCAGGACCTCGGCCAGCGCACCGGCCGCCATCGAGCAGGCCGAGCCGACCTCGCCCTGGCAGCCGACCTCGGCGCCGGAGATCGAGGCGTTCTCCTTGAAGAGCATGCCGATCGCGCCCGCGGCGAGGAGGAAGCGGACCACGCCGTCCTCGTCGGCGCCCGGCACGAAGTTCATGTAGTAGTGCAGGACCGCCGGCAGGACGCCCGCCGCACCGTTCGTCGGAGCGGTGACGACGCGGCCGCCGGCCGCGTTCTCCTCGTTGACCGCCATCGCGTAGATGGTCGCCCACTCGCTGCGGTGCATCATCGGGTCGCCCTCGGTGCGCAGCTGGCGCGCCGTGGAGGCGGCCCGGCGCTTGACCCGCAGGCCGCCGGGGAGGATGCCCTCGCGGGACATGCCGCGCGAGACGCAGGCCTGCATGACGCGCCAGATCTCCAGCAGACCCTCGCGGATCTCTTCCTCGGTGCGCCAGGCCTTCTCGTTCTCCAGCATCATCGAGGAGATCGACAGGCCGGTCTCGTTCGCGAGGCGGAGCATCTCGTCGCCGCTGCGGAAGGGGTACTTCAGCGGGGTGTCGTCGAGCTTGATCCGGTCCTCGCCGACCGCGTCCTCGTCCACGACGAAGCCGCCGCCGACCGAGTAGTAGGTCTTCTCCAGCAGCGGGGTGCCCGCCTCGTCGTACGCGAAGAGCGTCATGCCGTTCGCGTGGTACGGGAGCGAGCGCCGGCGGTGCAGGATCAGCTGGTTCGGCTCGTCGAAGTCGATCTCGTGCCCGTCACCTATTTCGGTGCCCAGCAGGCGCAGGCGGCCGCTCTGGCGGATGCGCTCGACCTCGGCGTCGGCGGTCTCCACGTTCACGGTGCGGGGGGAGTGGCCCTCCAGGCCCAGCAGGACCGCCTTGGGGGTGCCGTGGCCGTGCCCGGTGGCACCGAGCGAGCCGAAGAGCTCGGCGCGGACCGAGGCGGTCTGGGCGAGGACGCCGTCCTTCTTGAGCCGGGTCACGAACATGCGCGCGGCGCGCATCGGTCCGACGGTGTGGGAGGAAGAGGGACCGATGCCGATCGAGAAGAGATCGAAGACGGAGATGGCCACGGTTGCGGACTCCTATGTCTGCTCGTGGGTGGGAAGCGTGGGCAGGAGGGGCGGATCTTGTTGACCGGGTTGATCGGTGGTGATCTGCGGATTTTGTCCGGCAGCCGAGCTTAACGCGGTGAGGTGAACAGCTCGGCCGCCGGACGGGTCGGGACGGGGGCGCTCAGGCGTGGGTCAGTTCGCGCTCCGGTGCGTCGGCCGCCTCGGACTCCCCGGCGGGGGCGCCCAGGACCGGGTCCGGGCCCGGCAGGCCCGCGTAGTGGGCCTTGACCCCGGACCGTACGGCCCAGAAGTAGAAGCCCAGGGCCGAGAGGCCCACGAGGGCGATGTCCACGCCGCCGGGGATGAACCCGTAGCCGCCGAACTCGGTGCTGCCGAGCGCGGACAGGGTGCCCAGCCACAGCAGGAAGGCGATCATCCACCAGGCCGGGGCGAACTGCTTGGCCAGGTTCTTCTCACCCTTGCGTTTGAGTACGACGGCCGCGATCGGGGCGGCGACCAGGGTGAGCAGCACCACCTTGCCGGTGTCCGGCCACTTGGACCAGTACAGGGCACAGGCGGCGAAGGCGAAGGTGATCGGGCACAGGATCCTGGCCGCCGGCAGGCGGAAGGGGCGCGGCAGCTCGGGCTTGGTCTTGCGGAAGACACCGACCGCGATCGGGCCGATGAGGTACGAGACCACCATCGCGGCGGAGACCACGCTGGCCAGGGCCTCCCAGCTGTGGCCGACGGTGACCAGCAGCAGGATCGAGAAGCCGAGGTTCAGCCACATCGCGGGACGCGCGGTCCCGTACTTCGGGTGGACCTCGCGGATCTTCTTCGGGAAGAAGCCGGTGTCCGCGAGGTTCTGCGCCATGTACGAGGCCGAGGCGACGTTGCCGATGTTGGCACCGGACGGGGAGATGAAGGCGCCGAACTGGAGCATCGTGACGACCCAGTGCAGCATCAGCATCTTGGCGAGGTCGGCGAACGGCGAGGAGAAGTTGATGCCGCTCCAGCCGCCGGCCTCGGCCAGCCTCGTAGGCGGGACGCCGCCGATGAAGGCGATCTGCAGGGCCAGGTAGATGACCAGGCCGAGGGAGAGCGCGCCGACCAGGGCCAGCGGAATGGCGCGGCCGGGGTTCTTGGCGGCGCCGCCGAGGTTGACGACGGCCTGGAAGCCGTTGAAGGCGAAGACGACGCCGGAGGTGGTGACGGCGGTCATGACCGCGGACCAGCCGTTGGGCGCGAAGCCGCCGTGGTCGGTGAAGTTGCCCGTGTGGAAGCCCGAGGCGATCAGGGCGATCACGGCGAGCACCGGGATGGCGAACTTGACCAGGGTGAGGAGGTTGTTCGCCTTGGCGAGCAGTGCGACCGACCAGTAGCAGGCCAGCCACAGCGCCACCGTCAGGAACAGTGCCATCGCCATGCCGGAGGTGGTCAGGCCGCCGTTCTCGACCAGGCCCTTGGCCCAGCCGAAGTTCCAGGAGGACATGTACTGCGTACCCGCGATGGACTCGATCGGGATCAGCGCGGCGATGGCGATCCAGACCGCCCAGCCGGTGATGAAGCCCAGGACCGGCCCGTGCGAGATGGTGCCGAAGCGGGCCATCGAGCCGGGCAGCGGGTAGGCCGCGCCCACTTCCGCGTAGGACATGGCGATCATGCCGATGAAGACGGCACCGATGACCCAGGCGATGATCGCCGCGGGTCCCGCGACCGCGGCCGCCTGGCCCGCCCCGAAGAGCCACCCCGATCCGAAGATCGAGCCGAGCCCGATCATGATCAGGGCGAAGAGACTGAGTCCCTTCTTGTTCGCTGCGCTCATGTCCATGGGGTGTGCTGTCCGTCCTGCCAGGGGTGCGGTCGTTCCTTATTCGGAGCCTATTTGCCATTTATTGGAAGAATCAGCGGCAATAGGTCGCATCCGCCTGGGGCTTTGGTCATGAAAGGGGCCCGGCCCTGTGCACAACAAGGCCGGGCCCTCTCAACCCGGTGCCTAGAGCGTCGGGTACAGCGGGAACTTCGCGGCGAGCGCCGAGACGCGCGCCTTCAGGTCCTCCGCGTCGTAGGCGGGCTTCAGCGCCTGCGCGATGATCTCGGCGACCTCGGTGAAGGCCTCGGCGTCGAAACCGCGGGTGGCCAGCGCCGGCGTACCGATCCGCAGACCCGAGGTGACCATCGGCGGCCGCGGGTCGTTCGGGATGGCGTTGCGGTTGACCGTGATGCCGACCTCGTGGAGGCGGTCCTCGGCCTGCTGGCCGTCCAGCTCGGAGTTGCGCAGGTCGACCAGGACCAGGTGCACGTCGGTGCCGCCGGTGAGGACGTCCACGCCCACGGCCTTGACGTCGTCCTGGACCAGGCGCGCGGCGAGGATCTTCGCACCCTCGAGGGTGCGCTCCTGGCGCTCCTTGAACTCGGGCGAGGCCGCGACCAGGAAGGAGACGGCCTTGGCTGCGATCACGTGCTCCAGCGGGCCGCCCTGCTGACCCGGGAAGACCGCGGAGTTGATCTTCTTGGCCAGCTCCTGCGTCGACAGGATGACACCGCCGCGCGGACCGCCGAGGGTCTTGTGCGTGGTGGTGGTCACGACGTGGGCGTGCGGCACCGGGTTCGGGTGCAGACCCGCGGCGACCAGGCCGGCGAAGTGCGCCATGTCGACCATCAGGTACGCGCCGACCTCGTCCGCGATGCGGCGGAAGGCGGCGAAGTCGAGCTGGCGCGGGTAGGCGGACCAGCCCGCGACGATCAGCTGCGGCTTGGACTCCTTGGCGAGGCGCTCGACCTCGGCCATGTCGACCTCGCCGGTCTCGTCGACGTGGTACGGGACCACGTTGTAGAGCTTGCCGGAAAAGTTGATCTTCATGCCGTGGGTCAGGTGACCGCCGTGGGCCAGGTTCAGGCCCATGATCGTGTCGCCCGGCTTGATCAGCGCGAACATCGCGGCCGCGTTGGCCTGGGCGCCCGAGTGGGGCTGCACGTTCGCGGCCTCGGCGCCGAAGAGCGCCTTGATCCGGTCGATCGCGATCTGCTCGACCACGTCGACGTGCTCACAGCCGCCGTAGTAGCGGCGGCCGGGGTAGCCCTCGGCGTACTTGTTGGTCAGGACCGAGCCCTGGGCCTCCATGACGGCGACCGGAGCGAAGTTCTCCGACGCGATCATTTCCAGGGTGGACTGCTGGCGCACGAGTTCGGCGTCGACGGCGGCGGCGACGTCCGGGTCGAGCTCGTGGAGGGGAGTGTTCAGTACAGACATCAGGGTTCCCTGGGTCAGTTGCCGGAGGTGAGCTTGGCGTACTCGTCGACGGAGAGCAGGTCGGCCGGCTCCTCCGTGACGCGCACCTTGAAGAGCCAGCCACCCTCGAACGGGGCCGAGTTCACCAGGGCCGGGTCGTCGACGACGTCCTGGTTGAACTCGACGATCTCGCCGGTGACGGGGGAGTACAGGTCGCTGACCGACTTGGTCGACTCCAGCTCGCCGCAGGTCTCGCCCGCGGTCACGGTGTCGCCGACGGCGGGAAGCTGGGCGTAGACGACATCACCGAGCGCGTTGGCCGCGAACTCCGTGATGCCGACCGTCGAGACGCCGTCCTCGGCGACCGACAGCCACTCGTGCTCCTTGCTGTAACGCAGCTGCTGGGGGTTGCTCATGACCTGATTCTCCTGGATGCGGGGGAGTGGATACGAACGGTGGTCCTGCGGACCGGCGCGAGGGGCCGGTCCGCCGTGAGGCGCGGTGCGGTGCGGTACGGGGTTACTTCTGCCGCTTGTAGAACGGCAGGGCCACGACCTCGTACGCCTCATGCGTACCGCGAATGTCCACGCCGACGCCGGAGGTGCCGGGCGCGGCGTGCGCCGCGTCGACATAGGCCATCGCGATCGGCTTGCCCAGCGTCGGGGACGGGGCGCCCGAGGTGACCTCGCCGACGACCTGGCCGTCGAAGGTCACGGAGAAGCCGGCGCGCGGAACGCGGCGGCCCTCGGCGATCAGGCCGACCAGCTTGCGCGGCGGGTTGGTCGCCGCGCGCTCGGCGGCGGCCTCCAGAGCGGCGCGGCCGACGAAGTCGCCCTCCTTCTCGAACTTCACGACCCGGCCCAGCCCCGCGTCGAACGGGGTGAGGGAGGTGGTCAGCTCGTGCCCGTACAGCGGCATGCCCGCTTCCAGGCGCAGGGTGTCGCGGCAGGACAGGCCGGCCGGGACCAGGCCGACGCCCTCGCCCGCCTTGGTCAGCGCCTGCCACAGCTCCACGGCGTGCTCGGGGGCGACGAACAGCTCGAAGCCGTCCTCGCCGGTGTAGCCGGTACGCGCGATCAGCGCGGGCACCCCGGCGACCGTGCCGGGCAGGCCGGCGTAGTACTTCAGCCCGTCCAGGTCGGCGTCGGTGAGCGAGGCGAGGATGCCGGGGGACTCCGGACCCTGCACCGCGAGCAGCGCGTACGCGTCGCGGTCGTCGCGGACCTCGGCGTCGAAGCCGGCGGCGCGCTCGGTGATCGCGTCCAGGACGACCTGGGCGTTGGAGGCGTTGGCGACGACCATGTACTCGGTCTCGCCCAGGCGGTAGACGATCAGGTCGTCGAGGATGCCGCCGTCTTCCTGGCAGATGTGCGTGTAGCGGGCACGGCCGACGCCGACGGTGGAGATGTTGCCGACCAGCGCGTAGTCCAGGACCTTGACGGCCTCCGGGCCGGTCAGGGTGATCTCGCCCATGTGGGAGAGGTCGAAGAGGCCGGCCTTGGTGCGGACGGCGTTGTGCTCGTCGCGCTCGCTCGCGTACCGCAGGGGCATGTCCCAGCCCGCGAAATCGGTCATGGTCGCACCGAGGGAACGGTGCAGCGCATCGAGGGCGGTCAGGCGGGGGGCAGTGCTCATGGGTGTGGCTCCCGGGTCCCAGGGCATGACATGACGAGGAGGAGTTCCTCCCCATCTGTCATCGGAACCTGAGAGGTTCGCCGAGAGTTCCCCGCTTCCAGGGGAAGGCCATCGACTTGCACCTTGGGTGGAACCGTCGCCGGGGCCCTGACGGGCGGTGGCGCGGCTCGCTTTTCAGATCTGCCTCATCCACGCGGTACGGGGCCTGAGAGATTCAAGGGAGGTACTTGCTCCTTCGGCGCCCGGGCACCGCCTTGCGGCGTGCCGGGACTCTCCCGCGCGGATTCAAGCGGCCGGTATGCAGTTAGGTGTCCAGATGGCGCACATCATTGCACGGCGTGCGGCTGAATGGGGGAGGGGGTCCACAAGCCGAGAGGCCCCGGAGCGGACCGGGAGCAGAACCGGAGCGGAACCGGAGTCACCGGATTACCGTCTCTTTACACTCAGGGGGACCGGGTCCAGGCGACCCGTCGCGGGGGAGGCGAGCACTGTGCGGAGATTCGGAGTACTGGCGGCGACGAGCACCGGCACCGTCGAGGGACCGGTGGCCGGGGTGCCGTCGCAGCGCGGTCTCGTACGGGATCCCGCGGCCGGCGGGACGGCGGGCGAGCCCGGAGCGGTACGGGACCTGCGCGGCGCCGAGGGCCCGCGGCGGCTCCGCTTCGCCGAGGGGGACGTCGTGGTGGTCTCCGGACTGCCCGGCGGCGGCAAGACCACGCTGATCAAGCGGGCCGCGGAGGGCGGCGGCATCGACTCCCAGGACGCCCGCGAGCGCTGGGAGCGCCGGATGCCGGCCGCCCTGCCCTACGCGGTGTACCGGCCGGCGGTCCGGATCGCGCACTACTGGGGCCTGTGGCAGGTGCTCCGCTCCGGGGCCCCGGCCGTCGTCCACGACTGCGGTACGCAGAGCTGGGTACGGGCGCTGCTGGCCTCCGCGGCCCGGCGGCGCGGCCGCGCGCTGCACATGGTGCTGCTGGACACCACCCCGGAGGAGGCCCGGGCCGGGCAGGCGGCGCGGGGCCGGGGCGTGTCGGCGTACGCCTTCGCCCGGCACCGGGGCGCGGTGGCCCGGCTGCTGCGCGAGGCCGAGGCGGGCCACCCGCCGGCCGGCTGCGCGTCGGTGACCCTGCTGGACCGCCCGGCGGCGTCCCGGCTGACGTCGATCGGCTTCCACTAGCGGAGGCCTCTGGCGGGGGCGGCCTCCGGCACGGGCGGCCCCCCGTCGGGGTGTCGCAGGCGCCCGTTAATCTCTGGGCGAGACCAAGGGCAAGCGAGCGGAGACGTACATGTGGCCGGGTAACGAGCTGGAGCAGGTGCTCGGGGCGGCGCTCGGACAGGAGAACGCCGGGGGGCGGATCCTCGAGGTCCTCGGGCGGAGCCACCTGTGGATCCCGCTGCCCGGCGGGGTGAAC
The DNA here is from genome assembly GCF_042730015.1 of Streptomyces sp. NPDC059957. NCBI lineage: Bacteria > Bacillati > Actinomycetota > Actinomycetes > Kitasatosporales > Streptomycetaceae > Streptomyces > Streptomyces sp. NPDC059957. Next base: position 8,442 of record NZ_JBHWMB010000082.1, read on the forward strand.
AGTCTGAGCCTGCCCACCATGGAGATCGACGGCGCCGCGTACGTGCCCGTCTACAGCTCCGAGGAGCAGTTCCGCGCCTGCGCCGGACCCGCCATGGACTTCGCCGTCGCCCCCGCCGTGGACTTCGCCCGCGGCCTGCCCCCGCAGCTCGGCCTCGCGGTGAACCCCGAGGGCTCCGTCGGCGTGCCCCTGCCCCCGCCTGCCGTCGCGGAGCTCTGCCGCACCGGCCACGGCCCGCTCGACGGCCCCGCCACCGGCGGCCGGGTCCGGCTCTTCGAGCCCGACTGGCAGGAGGATCCGGTCGAGTTCCTGACCGCCGCCGCGGAGGAGTTCCGGGCCACCGGAGTCGTCGCCTCCGCGCACCGCTGCCTCGCCAGCGTGGAGGGCGACTCTCCGGAGCTCTACATCGGAGTCCATCTGGTGGGATGGGAGCCCGGCATGCGAAACGCCCCGATGGAGGCGCTGGGCCGCGCCCTGACCCGCGTACCACCGCCCTGGCCGGTGCAGTTGATCCTGCTCGACGCCGCGGAAGACCCGGTCGTCGACTTCATCACCACGCGCGTACGCCCCTTCTACCTGCCGTAGTGACGCTTAAGCTGGTGGCCGACACGCGTGGACGACGGGCGGACGAACAGACGAAGAGGGGTACCGGGTGAGTGCGTCAGGCACGGCCGCGGTCGGGCAGGTCGAGCACATGCTGCGCCAGGTGACTCCCGGGCGCTACGAGAGCTACGAGTCCCTCCTGCACGCCCTGGCCGAGGGACGGCTGTGGATGCTCCTCTGGCAGGGGCAACCCGGCTCCCCCGAGGCCCAGTACGGCGGCATGGAGGTCGAGGGCCTCGGGTACGCGCCCTGCGTGACCTCCCCGCAGGAGCTGGCCGCCAGCGGCTGGAACCGCGGGTACGAGGTGGTCACCGGCCGGGACATCGCCCGAGCCCTCTACCCCGACCGCTGGGGGCTGTGGCTCAATCCGCACGCCCAGGGCGGCGGCGTCGGCATTCCCTGGGCCGACCTGCGCCGGATCGCCACCGGGCTGGACCGGATGCCCGCCGGCCCGCTGCGGCTGTCCGAGCCCGCCATCGAGCTGCCGCAGTTCTACGGGCTGCTCACGCAGCACGCGCACCGCACGCCCGCCGTCCGCTCGCTGCGCCGCGCCTGGGTGCAGCCCGCGCTGGGCTCCCCGTACCTCGCCGTCGGGCTCGACCTGTACGACGCCTCCGCGCACGCGCTGGAGTCGGTGCGGGAGATGATGCGCCAGTCGGTCGGAGCGGTCCCCGAGGGGGTGCCCGTCTGCACGGTCGCACTGGCGGACGAACACGATCCGGTGGCGATGTGGCTGCGCGCGAGGACCCGTCCCTTCTACGACCGCGAGGGACAGGCGCCCGCCTACTGAGACGTCCCGCCGGGACGTCCCGCTCGTTGAGACATAGGGGCCAAGACGCCCGAGGCCGCACGGAACACTCGTTCCGTGCGGCCTTTGCGTTGTCCTGATTTCGACGTTGATGTACGCCCAATAGGCATGCTCGTAGGCCGAGTTGGGTGCCATGTCCGATTTCCTGCCGAACGGCACGTCTTGCTCCGCTGAGACGACAGTGAAGTCCGGATAACGGGAACTCGACCCTCAGATCACGGTTGCGCATCCATTCACCTGCGGGTCTGGCGGGTGATCGAGCGCCCGATGAAGACTCCCCACCCAAGAGCGGGTCAGTCCTCCAAGGACTGTCCCGCCGCAGGAAATTCGCGCACCAGCTACCTCGCACTCCGAGCGCCACTCCGCACCAACGCCGCCACAGCGGCGGGCATGGGCCGGCCCACCCGTCGGCCGAGAGGGGTCCCCACCACGATGACGGCACCACTGCACGACATGAGCGCGGAGACACCCGCACCCGTGTCCGTAGCCGACGTCCCCGCCAAGGCCATCGAAGGCCGTTCTCCCGGCCGCATCGCCTGGATGCGGCTCAAGCGCGACAAGGTCGCGCTGACCGGCGGTTTCGTCGTGCTCCTGCTGATCCTCGTCGCACTCTTCGCGCCGCTGATCGTCAGCGCGTTCGGCCACCCCCCGGAGGAACTGCACGAAGACCTGCTGGACCCGCTGCTGGGCCTGCCGGCAGGCGACTACGGCGGCATCAGCAGCGACTTCCTGCTGGGCGTCGAGCCGGTCAACGGCCGCGACGTGTTCAGCCGCATCGTCTACGGCGCCCGCATCTCGCTGCTGGTCGCCTTCCTGTCCGCCTTCGTGGCGGTCTCGCTGGGCACCTTCTTCGGCATCGTCGCCGGCTACTTCGGCGGCTGGGTCGACGCGGCCATCAGCCGGGTCATGGACCTGCTGCTCGCCTTCCCGCAGCTGCTCTTCATCATCGCGCTGGTCTCGGTCATCCCGGCCAAGCTCTGGGGCTTCGAGGGATCGGGCCTGCGGATCGCCGTACTGGTCCTGGTGATCGGCTTCTTCGGCTGGCCCTACATCGGCCGCATCGTCCGCGGACAGACCCTGTCGCTGCGCGAGCGGGAGTACGTCGAAGCGGCGCGGAGCCTGGGCGCGGGACGGCTGTACATCCTCTTCCGCGAGCTGCTCCCGAACCTGGTCGCGCCGATCACCGTCTACGCGACGCTGATGATCCCCACCAACGTGCTGACCGAGGCCGCGCTCAGCTTCCTGGGCGTCGGCGTCAAGCCGCCCACGCCGTCCTGGGGCGAGACCCTTTCGACGGCCGTGCGGACCTATGAGGACGACCCGCTCTTCATGATCTTCCCCGGCATGGCGATCTTCATCACCGTGCTGGCCTTCAACCTCTTCGGCGACGGCGTCCGCGACGCACTCGACCCGAAGGGCTCCCGCTAGCCGTCCCCGCAGGTCATCCCGCAGGGCACCCCGTAGGTCAGAACCGCAGGGCACACCGGAACCCGGCTTCGTACCGGAATCACAACGGAGGGTTGCGAGCATCGTGACTACCCATCGCATGTCCAAGCGCAGGCTCGTCGCCGGCACGGCCGTCGTGCTCGCGACGATGCTGTCCGCGACCGCCTGTGGCGGCGACGACGGCAAGACCAAGGACGAGAAGCCGGCAGCGGCGGGCGGCTTCAACGCCGCCATCGGCAAGGTCGCCAACGCTTCCACCAAGCCGGGCGGCGAGCTGAAGTTCGTTGGCACGCAGGAAGCCGACTCGTGGGACCCGCAGCGCGGCTACTACGGCTTCATGTGGGACTTCTCCCGCTACTACACCCGCCAGCTCGTCAGCTTCAAGGCGGAGCCGGGCTCCAAGAGCACCGAGCTCGTCCCCGACCTGGCCACCGCGAACGCGGAGATCGGCGACGGCGGCAAGACCTACAAGTACACCCTCAAGGACAACGTGACCTGGGAGGACGGCACCCCCGTCACCGCCCAGGACATCAAGTACGGCATCGAGCGCACCTGGGCCCAGGACGTCATCTCCGGCGGCCCGGTCTACCTGCAGCAGGTCCTCGACCCGAAGCTCGAGTACAAGGGCCCCTACAAGGACACCGCCCCGGACAAGCTCGGCCTCAAGGCGATCGAGACCCCGGACGCGAAGACCATCATCTTCAAGCTGCCGCAGCCCAACGGTGACTTCGAGCAGATGCTGGCCATGCCGGCCGCCAGCCCGGTCAAGCAGGACAAGGACACCGCGGCCAAGTACGGCCTCAAGCCCTTCTCCAACGGCCCGTACAAGATCGACTCGTACGAGCCCAACAAGAGCATGAAGCTCTCGCGCAACACCAACTGGAAGCCCGAGTCGGACACCATCCGCAAGGCGCTCCCGGACTCCATCTCGGTCACGTTCATGGCGAACGCGGACGACATGGACAAGCGCCTGATGAACGGCGAGTTCGACCTGGACATCAACGCGACCGGCATCGGCCAGGCGGCCCGCGCCACCGCGCTGAAGGACCACAAGGACAACCTGGACAACGGCCAGACCGGCTTCATCCGGTACGCCGTGATGCCGCAGACCGTCGCGCCGTTCGACAACATCGAGTGCCGCAAGGCCGTCATCTACGCGGCCGACAAGAAGTCCCTGCAGACCGCCCGCGGCGGCCCGCAGGCCGGTGGCGACATCGCCCCCAACATGCTTCCGCTGGGCATCAAGGGCGCCGACGGCAAGTACGACCCGTACGAGGTCCTGAAGAACGACGGCAAGCCGAACGTCGACAAGGCCAAGGCCGCCCTCAAGGCCTGTGGCAAGGAGACCGGCTTCAAGACCACCATCGCGGTCCGCAACAACAAGCCGGTCGAGGTCGCCACGGCCGTCTCCCTGCAGAACGCCCTGAAGCAGGTCGGCATCGAGGCCGACATCGACCAGTTCGACGGCGCCCAGACCTCCGGCATCATCGGTTCGCCGAAGGTCGTCAAGGAGAAGGGCTACGGCATCATCATCATGGGCTGGGGCGCCGACTTCCCGACCGGTCAGGGCTTCTCCCAGCCGCTGGTCGACGGCCGCTTCATCCTGCAGAGCGGTAACAACAACTTCTCCGAGCTGAACGACCCGGCCATCAACGGCCTGTTCGACCAGGCCATCGCGGAGACCGACCCGGTCAAGGCCGGCGACATCTACAAGCAGATGAACCAGAAGGTCTCCGAGGCCGCGGTCTACCTGCCCTTCGTCTACGACAAGACGATCTCTTGGCGCAGCAGCCGTCTGAAGAACGTCTACACCTCCGACGCGTACAACGGCCGGTACGACTACGCCTCGCTCGGCGTCCAGTAAACAAACCGTCCGATTCAGTTCCAGTGCCACACCCGCTAGGCACGAAGGGCAGGTGATGGCCGCGGTGGCGGCTTGGGGGCGCTCTCCAGAAGAGGGCGCCCCCGGGCCGCAGCCAGGCCGAGCGCAGTGCTTGCATATCTCATCCGGCGGATCTTCGCCGTCATCGTCATGCTGTTGGTCATCTCGCTGGTGACCTTCGGAATCTTCTTCCTCTTCCCGAAGCTGGTCGGGACGGACCCTGCCCTGTACTTCGTGGGCAAGCAGTCCGACCCCGCCGCCATCGAGGGCATCCGGCAGAAGATGGGTCTCGACGACCCGATCCTCGTCCAGTTCGGCAAGTTCGTCGTCGGGCTGGTGGCGGGTCGTACGTATGCCAACGGCAACGACGTCACGCACTGCGCCGCGCCCTGCTTCGGCTACTCCTTCAAGAGCGAGCAGGAGGTGTGGCCGCTGCTGACCGACTGGCTGCCCGTCACCCTCTCGCTCGCCGCCGGCGCCGTCGTGCTCTGGGTGATCGGCGGTGTCGCCGCAGGCGTCATCTCCGCCCTCAAGCGCGGTACGGTGCTGGACCGTTCGGCGATGGGCCTCGCCCTCGCCGGCGTCTCCCTCCCGATCTACTTCACCGGCATGCTCGCCATCGCCTTCTTCTCCGACCAGCTCGGCTGGTTCGGACGGCCGGAGAAGACCTTCGCCGAGGACCCGGGCACCTGGTTCAACGGCATGGTCCTGCCGTGGATCTCGCTCGCCTTCCTCTACGCGGCGATGTACGCGCGGCTCACCCGCGCGACCATGCTCGAAGTGCTCAACGAGGACTACATCCGCACCGCGCGCGCCAAGGGGCTGACGGAACCCGTCGTCATCGGCAAGCACGCGATGCGCTCGACCATGACGCCGATCCTGACCGTCCTGGGTCTCGACCTGGGCGCACTGATGGGCGGCGCGGTCCTCACCGAGTACACCTTCTCGCTGCACGGCCTCGGCTACAGCGCCGTCCGCGCCATCAGCGAGCACGACCTGCCGGTCATTCTCGGCATCACCCTGATCTCCGCCTTCTTCGTCGTCGCGGCCAACCTCGTCGTCGACCTCTTGTACGCGGTGATCGACCCCCGAGTGAGGCTGTCATGACCGATTCGACGACGCCCGCCGTGACGGGCGCACTGAACGAGCCCGTCGCTTCCGGCGCGCCCGGTACCGCGTTCCTCGACGTACGCGACCTCAAGGTGCACTTCCCCACGGAAGACGGCCTGGTCAAGTCCGTGGACGGACTCTCCTTCACGCTGGAGAAGGGCAAGACCCTCGGCATCGTCGGCGAGTCCGGCTCCGGCAAGTCGGTGACCTCGCTGGGCATCATGGGCCTGCACCGGGTCGGGCAGTACGGCCGCCAGCGGGCCCGGATCTCCGGCGAGATCTGGCTCGACGGCAAGGAACTGCTGTCCAGCCCCGAGGACGAGGTCCGCAAGCTGCGCGGCCGGGAGATCGCGATGATCTTCCAGGACCCGCTGTCGGCGATGCACCCCTACTTCACCGTGGGCAAGCAGATCGCCGAGGCCTACCGGGTCCACAACAAGGCCGACAAGAAGGCCGCCCGCAAGCGGGCCGTCGACCTGCTGGACCGCGTGGGCATCCCCGAGCCGCACAAGCGGGTCGACAGCTACCCGCACGAGTTCTCCGGCGGCATGCGCCAGCGCGCGATGATCGCGATGGCGCTGGTCAACAACCCCGAACTGCTCATCGCGGACGAGCCCACCACCGCCCTCGACGTCACCGTCCAGGCGCAGATCCTCGACCTGATCCGGGACCTGCAGAAGGAGTTCGGCTCCGCGGTCATCATGATCACGCACGACCTCGGCGTGGTCGCCGAGATGGCCGACGACCTCCTCGTGATGTACGGCGGCCGGTGCGTGGAGCGGGGCAGCGCGGAGAAGGTGTTCTACGAACCCCGGCACCCGTACACCTGGGGCCTGCTCGGATCGATGCCGCGCATCGACCGGGAGCAGACCGAGCGCCTCATCCCGGTCAAGGGCTCGCCGCCCAGCCTGATCAACATCCCGAGCGGCTGCGCCTTCAACCCCCGGTGCCCGTACGCCGACCTGCCCAAGGACGACGTCACGCGGACCGTACGGCCCGAGCTGGCCCTGGTCGACCGCTCCGCCGAGGGCGCCGGCCGGCACTGGGCCGCCTGTCACCTCTCCCCGGAGCAGCGGGACCGGATCTGGACCGAAGAGATTGCGCCGAAGCTGTGACCGACATGAGCAAGAGTGAGACGGCCGTCGTCCCGGCCCAGGCGGTGGCCTCCCCGGAGCCGCTGCTCAGGGTGAGCGGACTGGTCAAGCACTTCCCCATCTCCAAGGGGCTGCTGCGCCGCCAGGTCGGGGCCGTGAAGGCCGTCGACGGCATCGACTTCGAGGTCTACCCCGGTGAGACCCTCGGCATCGTCGGCGAGTCCGGCTGCGGCAAGTCGACCATGGGCCGGCTGATCACCCGGCTGCTCGAACCGACCGGCGGAAAGATCGAGTTCGAGGGCAAGGACATCACGCACCTGAGCGTGTCCGGCATGCGCCCGATGCGCCGCGACGTGCAGATGATCTTCCAGGACCCCTACGGCTCGCTGAACCCGCGCCACACGGTGGGCACCATCGTCAGCGCCCCGTTCAAGCTCCAGGGCGTCGAGCCGGAGGGCGGCCTCAAGGCGGAGGTGCAGCGCCTCCTCTCCCTGGTGGGCCTCAACCCGGAGCACTACAACCGCTACCCGCACGAGTTCTCCGGCGGCCAGCGCCAGCGCATCGGCATCGCGCGCGCACTGGCCCTGAAGCCGAAGCTGGTCGTGGCCGACGAGCCGGTCTCCGCCCTGGACGTCTCCATCCAGGCCCAGGTGGTCAACCTTCTGGACGACCTCCAGGAGGAGCTCGGCCTCACGTACGTGATCATCGCGCACGACCTGTCGGTCATCCGGCACGTCTCGGACCGGATCGCGGTCATGTACCTCGGCAAGATCGTCGAGCTCGCGGACAACAAGTCCCTGTACACGGCGCCCATGCACCCGTACACCACGGCTCTGATGTCGGCCGTCCCGGTGCCGGACCCGCGCCGGCGCGGAGTCAAGAGCGGCCGCATCCTGCTCAAGGGGGACGTGCCCTCGCCGATCTCGCCGCCGAGCGGCTGCCGCTTCCACACCCGGTGCTGGAAGGCGACCCAGATCTGCGCCACGCAGGAGCCCCCGCTCATCGCGCTGAAGACCGGCCACCAGGTGGCCTGCCACCACCCGGAGAACGCCCCCGACCAGGCCCCGGGCGACCCGGCCCTGCCGGGCGCGGCGGACGCCGTGACCGGTCCGACGGTCTGACGGTCTGACGGACGACCCGGCGGAGCCGCGAACGGCTCCGCCGGGCAAAGCCGGCTCCGCCGGTGCCCGCCCACGGCGTCCTGGCACACATGCGGCCCGTGCCGGCCGACTGTTCGCGGCGCCGCCGGGCAAAATCAGCCCCGCCGGCGTGTGAGGCGCGGGGGTTCGGGGGGCGGAGCCCCTGACGGCGGCGCCGCACCCGGCCACGGTCCGCAGCACCACGGGTGCGGTCCCGACCTGGCAGGGCCTGCCGCCAGGTCCGCAGCACCACGGGTGCAGTCCCGACCTGGCAGGGCCTGCCGCCCCCCTCGGAGCCGGGGCCGCGCCCCACCCGTTCCGGCCCGCCGCCGGGCGACCGGCAGAATGAAGCCGTGATCCACGATCTCTTCCCGCCCGGAGTCCAGCACACCCTGGACCTCATGGGCATCTTCGTCTTCGCCACGGCCGGCGCCCTGCTCGCCGTACGCAAGAACTTCGACGTCTTCGGCATCGTCGTCCTCGCGCTCGTCACCGCCCTCGGCGGCGGCCTGTTCCGCGACATCGTCATCGGCGCCACCCCCGCCGCGGCCTTCAGCGACCTCGGATTCTTCGTCACGCCGCTGGTCGCCGCCGCGCTCGTCTTCTTCCTGCACCCCGAGGTCCAGCGCATCAACCGCGCCATCAACGTCTTCGACGCGGCCGGCCTCGGGCTGTTCTGCGTGACGGGCACGACCAAGGCGTACGAGTACGGCCTGGGCCTCACCGCGTCCGCCGCGCTGGGCCTCGCGACCGCCGTCGGCGGGGGCGTGCTGCGCGACGTCCTCGTCAACGAGGTGCCCTCGCTGCTGCGCGACCGCGAGATGTACGCCGTGCCGGCCGTCATCGGCGCCTCGATGGTGGCGCTCTTCATCAGCTTCGACCACCTGAACGCCATCACGACGGGCCTGGCGATCGTCACCACCTTCGTGCTGCGGCTGCTGGCCATCCGCTACCACTGGCGGGCGCCCCTCGCGTGGAACCGCCGCTCCTCGGTGGCGGAGGAGCCGTAGCCGCGCCGAGCCGCGCAGCCGTCGTAGCGGGCGCCACACCCAGCAAAGCTACCGCTTAGTAGGGGTCGGGTGTACGGTCGTTCCATGTCACACGCAGCTGCCAAGGCGTCCATCGGAGACAGCGAGTTCGACCGCGACACCACCGTCACCGCCCGCGCGGGCGAGCCCGGGGTGTACGACGCGAACCTCTCCGCCGGGTGGACGATCATCACCGCCGTCAACGGCGGCTACCTCCTGGCCCTCGTCGGCCGCGCCCTGTCGTCGGCCCTGCCGCACACGGACCCCCTCACGGTCTCCGCGCACTACCTGACCGCTTCGGTTCCCGGCCCCGCCGTGATCCGCACCGAGGTCGTACGGGTCGGCCGCACGCTCTCCACCGGACAGGCCTCCCTGTTCCAGTTCGACGAGAGCGGCGCCGAGATCGAGCGGATCCGCGTCCTGGCCTCCTACGGGGACCTCGCGGCGCTCCCGGACTCCGTCCACACCACGGCCCTCCCGCCCGTCATCCCCGCCTACGGGGACTGCCTCGGCCCCGAGGCCGGCCCGGCCCCGATCCCCGGCAGCTCGGCGATCGTGGACCGGCTCCGGCTGCGCCTGGACCCGGCGACCGCCGGCTGGGCCGTCGGACAGCCCTCGGGCAAGGGCGAGATGCGCGCCTGGTTCGAGCTCGCGGACGGCCGCGACGCGGACCCCTTCTCCCTGCTCCTCGCGGTGGACGCGCTCCCGCCGACCTCCTTCGACCTCGGCCTGCTCGGCTGGACCCCCACGGTGGAACTCACCACCCACGTCCGCCACCGTCCTGCGCCCGGTCCGCTCCGGGTGTCGATCACCACGCGGAACCTGGCGGGCGGCTTCCTGGAGGAGGACGCCGAGGTCTGGGACTCGGCGGACCGCCTCGTGGCCCAGTCCCGCCAACTGGCACGGGCTCCGCGCGTCTCCTCTTGACGCGCCGCTCGCCCGGCTCGGCCCTGGCGGGCCACTCCTTCTTGACGCGCCGCTCGCGCGGCTCGGCCCTGGCGGGCCTCCCCGGCTTCGCGCCGCTGCGCCGGACTCCGTCCGGCGGTGGCGGGTCGGTGCTGCGACCACTGCCGTCCCGGCGGGGGCCGGTGGGCGGGTGCGGGTGGTCCGGCCCTGCGGGGCGAGGTCCCCTACCCGCCCTTCGCCCGTTCCCCGGGCTCTGCCCGGACCCGGTCTGCTGCGGCACATCCAGCCTCGCCGGCGGTTCGGGCGCGGGGTCCGCCGGAGCCCCAGGGCCTCCGGCGCAGTCCGGGGCCCGACGGGTCAGGGCGGAACCCTGGGAACGGTGGAAGGGCGGGTGGGGACTCAGCCCGCGAAGTGGGACACCGGCGGGCCGGGCCCCGCGCACGCTGCCCCGGCACGGGCTGGGCCCGGTCCGAAGGGTGGATCGGCGCGAGGCCGGAGGCTCCGTCAGCGGGCTGTAGGGCCCCGGCGGGGTATCGGGGGTGTGGCGGACTCGTAGAATCGGGGGATCATGGCCTACCTCGACCACGCCGCCACCACCCCGATGCTGCCGGAGGCCGCTGCGGCGATGACCGCGCAGTTCGCCGTCACGGGCAACGCGTCCTCCCTGCACGCCGCCGGCCGCCGCGCCCGCCGCACCGTCGAGGAGGCCCGCGAGGCCCTCGCCGACGCACTCGGGGCCCGTCCGAGCGAGGTGGTCTTCACCGCCGGCGGCACGGAGGCCGACAACCTCGCCGTCAAGGGGCTCTACTGGGCCCGCCGCGACGCAGATCCCGCCCGGACCCGTGTCCTCGCCAGCCCCGTGGAGCACCACGCCGTCCTCGACGCCGTGCACTGGCTCGCCGAGCACGAAGGGGCGCAGGTCGAGTACCTGCCCGTGGACCGCTACGGGCGCGTGCACCCCGATGCCTTCCGCGAGGCGATCGAGCGCAACCCCGAGGACGTCGCCCTCGCCACCGTCATGTGGGCCAACAACGAGATCGGCACGGTCATGCCGATCGCCGAACTGGCCGCCGTCGCAAGCGAGTCCGGCGTCCCGCTGCACTCCGACGCGGTTCAGGCCTTCGGCCAGCTCGACGTCCGCTTCGGCGACAGCGGGCTCGCCGCCATGACCGTGAGCGGCCACAAGGTCGGCGGACCGTACGGGATCGGCGCGCTGCTGCTCGGCCGCGACCAGAGCCCCGTACCCGTCCTGCACGGCGGCGGCCAGGAGCGGCACGTCCGCTCCGGCACCCTCGACGTCCCGGCCATCGCCGCCTTCGCGGTGGCCGCCGTCCTCGCCGCCGAGCGGCGCGAACGGTTCGCCACCGAGATCGGCGCCCTGCGCGACCGGCTCGTCGCCGCCGTGCTCCGCGAGGTCCCCGACGCGGTCCTGGGCGGCGACCCGGACGGCCGGCTCCCCGCCAACGCCCACTTCAGCTTCCCCGGCTGCGAGGGGGACTCCCTGCTGCTCCTGCTCGACGCCCAGGGCATCGAGTGCTCCACCGGCTCCGCCTGCACGGCCGGCGTGGCCCAGCCCAGCCACGTGCTGCTGGCCACCGGCACCGACCCGCGCCTGGCCCGGGGGACCCTGCGCTTCTCCCTCGGCCACACCTCCACGCAGGCGGACGTGGACGCGGTCGCCGCCGCCATCGGCCCGGCCGTGGCCCGCGCCCGCACGGCGGGGCTGAGCTAGGCCTAGGCCGCCTTGGCGGCCGCTGCGCCGGCCTCGTTGACCATGCGGAGGTAGCGGTCCCAGTCCCAGTGGCGGCCGGGGTCCGTGTGGTCGGCTCCCGGCACCTCGGAGTGCCCCACGAAGTGCCCCCGGTCGGCGGGTATCCCGTACCGCTTGCAGACGTCGGCGGCGAGCCGCGCCGAAGCCCCGTACATCGCGTCCGTGAAGTCCTTCGGCCGGTCCACGAAGCCGACGTGCTCGATGCCGATGCTGCGCTCGTTCATGGAGCGGTTGCCCGAGTGGAAGGCGACGTCGAGCTCGCGCACCATCTGCTCGATGTGGCCGTCCTGGCCGACGATGTAGTGCGCCGACGCCCGGTGGAACGGATTCCTGAAGGCGTCCACCGAGGACTTGAAGCCGCCCTGCGTGACATGCACCACGATCCGGTCCACCCGGTAGTCCGCGGGCCGGTCCGCCAGCCGCCAGTTCGCCGGAGAGGCGGCCGTCCAGGAAGCCCCCGCGTGGTCCAGCTCGCCTTCCTTGCGCGGCTTGGACACCCCGGGCACCAGCCACCAGGCCCGCCCGATCTCCTCGCGCCCGGCGACGGCCGCGGCCGTCACCAGCCCGAGGCCGCCGAACAGCACCGCCCTGCGGGTCCGCCCGGGCCGTCCCTTGTTGCCCGGACCGCCCTTGTCGCTCTTGCTCCCCATGGTGATCCACCCCCTGTCACCGAGAACGCGCTGTGACCCCGCTCGGTTCCCCCGTACCCTGGACGGTGCTATGACTGAGAACCTGCCGAGCAGCCCCCGCCCCCTCCGCGTCCTGGCCGCCATGTCCGGCGGAGTGGACTCCGCCGTCGCCGCGGCCCGCGCCGTCGAAGCCGGGCACGACGTGACCGGCGTCCACCTCGCCCTCTCCGCGAACCCGCAGTCCTTCCGGACCGGAGCCCGCGGCTGCTGCACGATCGAGGACTCCCGCGACGCCCGCCGCGCCGCCGACGTCATCGGCATCCCGTTCTACGTCTGGGACCTCGCCGAGCGCTTCCGCGAGGACGTCGTCGAGGACTTCATCGCCGAGTACGAGGCCGGGCGCACCCCGAACCCCTGCCTGCGCTGCAACGAGAAGATCAAGTTCGCCGCGCTGCTCGACAAGGCCCTCGCCCTCGGCTTCGACGCCGTCTGCACCGGCCACTACGCCACCGTCGTCCTGAACGAGGACGGCACGCGCGAGCTGCACCGCGCCTCCGACATGGCCAAGGACCAGTCCTACGTCCTCGGCGTGCTCGACGAGAAGCAGCTCGCCCACGCCCTCTTCCCGCTCGGCGACACCCTCACCACCAAGGAAGAGATCCGTACCGAGGCCGAGGAGCGGGGGCTGGCCGTCGCGAAGAAGCCCGACAGCCACGACATCTGCTTCATCGCCGACGGCGACACCCAGGGCTTCCTCGCCGGCCGCCTCGGCAAGGCGGAGGGCGACATCGTCGACGAGGCCACCGGCGAGAAGGTCGGCACCCACGAGGGCGCCTTCGGGTTCACCATCGGCCAGCGCAAGGGCCTGCGGATCGGCCACCCGGCCCCCGACGGCAAGCCGCGCTACGTCCTCGACATCTCCCCGGTGAACAACACCGTCACCGTCGGCCCCGTCGAGGCCCTCGACGTCACCGCCCTCACCGCGATCCGCCCCCGCTGGTGCGGCTCCACGGCGGCGGCCCCGGGCACGTACACCGCGCAGCTGCGCGCCCACGGCGGCGAGACCGAGGTCTTCGCCGAGCTGGTGGAGGGCGAACTGCGCGTCCGCTTCACCGAGCCCGTCCGCGGCGTTGCCCCCGGCCAGGCGATCGTCCTCTACGACGGCACCCGCGTGGTCGGCTCCGCCACGATCTCCGCGACCACCCGGGCCGCGGCGTCCGCGACCGCCACGGCATAGGCGGGCCGCCCGGTCAGACCACCGTCAGGACGATCTTGCCGGTGGTCCGGCCCCGCTCGCCGATCTCGTGGGCCTTCGCGGCCTCCGACAGGGGCAGGACGGTGTCGATGAGCGGGCGGAGCTTTCCTTGCGCCACGAGCGCGGCGATGGCCTTCAGGCCCGCCGGGTCCGGCTCGACGAGGGTCCACCCGGTGCGGAAGCCCTCGGCGTCGGCCGGCACGTCGTCGGGGCCGTTCAGGGTGATGAGGTGGCCGCCCGGGCGCAGCACCTTCAGGGAGCGCGCCCCGTAGTCGCCGCCGATGGCGTCGATCACCACGTCCACGTCCGAGACCACGTCTTCGAAAGCGGTGGTCCGGTAGTCGACCAGCTCGTCGGCCCCGAGCGAGCGGAGCGCCTCGTGCTTGGCGGCGCTCGCGGTGCCGATCACGTACGCGCCGAGCGCCTTGGCGATCTGGACGGCGAAGTGCCCCACGCCGCCCGCCGCCGCGTGCACCAGGACCCGCTGCCCCGGCCGCACGCCGGCGGTGTCGTTCAGCGCCTGCCACGCCGTGAGCGCCGCCAGCGGCAGGGCCGCCGCCTCGACGTGGTCGAGCGTCTCGGGCTTGCGGGCGAAGTGCCGGGCCGTGGCCGTCACGTACTCGGCGTAGGCGCCCGCCTGGTGCGGGAAGCGCGGCATGCCGAAGACCTCGTCGCCCGGCTGGAAGAGGGTCACCCCGGGTCCGACGGCCTCGACCGTGCCGGACACGTCCCAGCCGACGGCCGGGACCCGGCCCCAGGGGATGAGGGCGCCGCTGGCCCGGGTCTTCCAGTCCACCGGGTTCACCCCGGCCGCGTGGACCCGTACCAGGATCTCGCCCATGCCCGGCTCCGGCCGGTCCAGCTCGGTCTCGGTCAGTACCTCGGGTCCGCCCCACTGGCTGACGACGATGGCGCGCATGTGTTTCTCCTCAGGTGTGTCCGGTGTTGCTGCCCGACCAGCTTCGGCTGCGGAGCGAAGCCGCAGTGTTGGCCGTACGGCCACCCTGTGACAGGATCTGGCCATGCAGGCCATGCACCGGATCGCCGTACTCGCCCTCGAAGGCGTCCCTCCGTTCGAGCTCGGGATGCCCTCCCGGGTGTTCGGCAACGCCGTCGACGACTCCGGGAAGCCGCTCTACGCGGTGACCGTCTGCACCGTCGACGGGCAGCCCGTGGCCAGCGACGCGGGCTTCACGATCGGGGTCTCGGCGGGGCCCGAGGCCCTCGCGGCCGCCGACACGGTGATCATCCCGCCGACCAACGTCATGATGGCGCTGGAGCAGGGCGTACCCCTGCCCCGGCCGCTCGCCGACGCCCTCGCCGCGATCCGCCCCGGCACCCGGCTGGTGTCGATCTGCACCGGCACCTACGTGCTCGCCGCCGCCGGCCTGCTCGACGGCCGGCCCGCCACCACGCACTGGATCAAGGCGCCCGCCTTCCAGCGGGCCTTCCCGCGCGTCAAGCTCGACGAGGACGTGCTCTTCGTCGACGACGGGGACATCCTGACCTCCGCCGGGGTCGCCGCCGGCGTGGACCTCTGCCTCTACATGATCCGCCAGGACCACGGCACGGCCGTGGCCAACCGCGCCGCGCGGCTGTGCGTCGTACCGCCGTGGCGGGACGGCGGCCAGGCTCAGTACATCGACCGGCCCGTCCCCGAACCCACCGTCGCCACCACCACCGCCACCCGGGCCTGGGCCCTGGAACGCCTCGGGGAGCCGATCGCCCTGGCCGAGCTGGCCGCCCACGCCCGGATGAGCCTGCGCACCTTCACCCGCCGCTTCCGCGACGAGGTCGGCATGACCCCGGTGCAGTGGCTCACCGGCCAACGCCTGGAACTGGCCCGCCATTTGCTGGAGTCCAGTGACCTCCCCGTCGACCTGGTCGCCCACCGCTCCGGCTTCGGCTCCGCGAACTCGCTGCGCCAGCACATGCGTTCCACACTCGGCATCTCCCCGATCGCCTACCGGCGCACCTTCGGGCCGCACGGCGCCATGACTCCGGAGGTAATCGCCACGGGCGCGGCCGGCTGACAGGCTCTGTCCAACGGCCCGGAACACCGCACACCGGGCTCCTCGACAGGGAGACGGACATGACCGCGTACGCCATAGCCCACCTGCGCCCCGAGACCATGAACGAGGAGATCCTGGACTACATGGTCACGATCCAGTCGACCCTGGACCCCTACGAGGGCCGCTTCCTCGTCCACGGGGCCGAGGTCGAGGTCGTGGAGGGCCCCTTCCCCGGCACGGTCGTCGTGATCGGCTTCCCGGACATCGAGCGCGCCCGCGCCTGGTACGCCTCCGCCGCCTACCAGGCCATCCTCCCGCAGCGCACCCGCCACATCGCGGGCGAAGCGATCCTGGTCGAGGGCGTGGCCCCGGACTACGACCCGTCCACCACCGCGGACCGCCTCCGCGAAGCCGCCGGGCTCTGACCGTGGGCAACCGGGCCGTCTTCGTGATCGCCGGCCCCGCCGGGCCGACCCGCCACTACTCGTCCTTCGGCGCGATCGGCCTGGACCTCGACCTGTTGGCCGGCCCGGACGTGGCCCTGCCCTTCCTGCGCGACCACGCGCCCCAGGACGGCTGGTACGGCGACGACGCGGTCGAGGCGGGCGTCCTCGCCGACCCGTCCCGGCGGCTCCTGCTGCTCTTCGCCTGGGAAGGGCCCGCCGCCTCCTCGCGCACCCGGGCCGCCACCCTGGAGCTGCTGCGGTGCGCGTGGCCCGGCTGGGAGGTCCGGTGGCTCCACGACGGCCAGGCCGGCCTGCGCGCCCACCTGGGCCTCGGCCCCCGGGGGGACTCCCGCGCCGTGTACCCCGGCCCCGCGCTGGAGGTGGACGAGGAGGAGCTGTCCGACCCGGACCCGCTCGTGGCGGTGGTCACCATCGGCCCCGGGCCAGGCCGCTGCCACCTCCTCGCGGACATCAACGATCACCCCGCCGAGGAGGGGCCCGCCCTGCTCGAACGGCTCCGGGACGCCCCCGACCACGGGACCCACCGGTCGTGGGCCGATGCCGGGATCCACGTCGACCCGGAGCGGCGGCGGGTCGGCTGGTGGCTCAACACGGCCCGGGACCGGGCCCGTACGGTCGGCGACCGCTGGCCCGGCTGGACCGTGGAGTTCTGGGAGGACCGCTGGTCCGAGCACCGCACGGCCTGCGGCGGGCGCTTCGACCCGCCCGCCCCGGACCGCGCGGCCGCGCTCGCCGAGGTACGGGACCTGGCGCTGGAGCGGTGGGCCGGGCCGCGCCCGGACGCGCGGGCCGCGCTGGTCGCCCGGCTCCCGCACATCCCCGTCGGCCGGGGCTTCGCACCCGCCGTTCGGGTCGCCCCGGCAGCCGCCGCCCGCACCGCGATCGAGAGGGCGTACCGCGAGGCCGCCGGTCCGTGACGGCGGGCGCGGATCCGGGGGACCGGGGCCGGGGCCGGTCGCCGGAGCGGGTCGCCGGGCCGGGCTGCCGGCCCGCTGCCGGGCCCGGTCGCCGTGCCCCGCCCCGATGGGTATCCGGACGCCTGGACCAGGGGCCCCGGCCCGGATGCGAGCATGGGCGCTATGGCTACTCACCTCATCACCGGCGCCGGCTCCGGCATCGGTGCCGCCGTCGCGGCGCGGCTGCACGCCCGCGGCGACGACCTCGTCCTGCTCGCCCGCGACGCCGCCCGCGCCCGGCAGCTCACCGACCGGTACCCCGGATCCGGCGCGCTCGTAGGGGACCTCGCCGACCCCGACCGGCTCTCGTGGGCCTTCTCCAAGCAGGCGATCCCGGAGCGGATCGACTCGCTCCTGCACATCGCCGGCATCGTGGACCTCGGCCCGGTGGGGGAGCTGCGCCCCAAGACCTGGCACCAGCAGCTCAACGTCAACCTCATCGCCCCCGCCGAGGTCACCCGGCTCCTGCTGCCGACCCTGCGCGCCTCCCACGCCACCATCGTCTTCGTGAACTCCGGCGCCGGGCTCACCGCCCACGCCGACTGGAGCGCGTACGCCGCCTCCAAGCACGGGCTGAAGGCGCTGGCCGACTCGCTCCGGGCGGAGGAGAAGGAGAACGGCATCCGCGTCACCTCCGTCTACCCCGGCCGCACCGCCACCCCCATGCAGGCCAAGGTCCGCTCCCAGGAGGGCGAGTCCTACGACGCCGCCGACTGGATCGACGCCGAGTCCGTCGCGACCACCATCGTCATGGCCGTCGACCTGCCCCGCGACGCCGTGGTCAGCGACCTCAGCGTCAGGCCCGGCCGATGAGCGCGAGCCGCACCGGCGGAGCCACCGGAGTCGGCTCGCTGCCCGGCGGCGACGCCCGCGAGGCCGCCAAGACCGTCACCGGCTCCTTCGAGGACTTCCCGTACCTCGCCGAGCTGCCCGCCCGCGGCCCCGGCTCGGACATGATCGGCCGTTCCCTCGGGCTGCTCGTGGACATGTACGCGCACGTCGAGCCCAGCGGCTGGCGGATCAGCGACCGTCCCGGCCGCGACAGCAAGCGGGCCCGCTCCTGGCTCGGCGAGGACCTGGACGCCCTGGAGGAGTTCACCCAGGGCTACCAGGGCCGGCTCAAGGTCCAGGCCGTCGGGCCGTGGACGCTGGCCTCCGCCCTGGAACTGCACGGCGGCGAGGCCGTCCTCCAGGACCCGGGCGCCTGCCGGGACCTGGCCGGATCGCTCGCGGAGGGCGTGCGCGAGCACCTGGCCGACGTGCGCAAGCGCATCCCCGGCGCCGAGATCGTCCTCCAGTACGACGAGCCCTCGCTCACCGCCGCCCTGCTCGGGCGGGTCCGCTCCGCCAGCGGCTACCGCACCTACCGCGCCGTCGACCGGCAGGTCGTCGAGGGCACGCTGCGCGAGCTGTTCGCCGTCCACGACGGCGAGGTGATCGTCCACTCCTGCGCCCCCGAGGTGCCCTTCGCACTACTGCGACGCGCCGGGGTCTCGGGCGTGTCGTTCGATTTCTCCTTGCTCACCGAGCGCGAGGATGACGCCATCGGGGAAGCGGTCGAAGCCGGTACGAAACTCTTCGCCGGAGTGGTGCCCGGGACCGACGGCCCGCTGTCAGACCCGGGCGGTAGCGTCATGGGTGTCAGGAAGCTCTGGCGCAGGCTGGGGCTGACCCCGGGGACTCTGGCGGAGTCCGTCGTGGTCACCCCGACGTGCGGTCTGGCGGGCGCTTCGCCCGCCTACGCGCGGGCGGTTCAGGCGCACTGCGTCAGGGCGGCGAGGTCGCTCGCCGACAACCCTGAGTGATGGATCAAGACGGGTCACGGGAGGACACGGCATGGCAGCCGAACAGAAGCAGGGCAGCGAATCGGCCGTACCGGCGGAACTGCGCGAGCAGCACGCGCTGATCGCCGAGCAGGTCGAGGAGCACCGCTTCCGGTACTACGTGAACGACCAGCCGGTCGTCAGCGACGCCGAGTTCGACCAGCTGCTGCGCTCGTTGGAAGCACTGGAGGAGCAGTACCCCGAGCTGCGCACGCCCGATTCGCCCACCCAGAAGGTGGCCGGGGCGTACGAGACGGACTTCGCCTCCGTCGAGCACCGCGAGCGCATGCTCTCCCTCGACAACGCCTTCGACGACGAGGAACTGGCGGCCTGGGCCGAGCGCGTGGCGCGGGACGCGGGCACCTCCGACTACCACTACCTGTGCGAGCTGAAGGTGGACGGCCTCGCCGTCAACCTCACCTACGAGAACGGCCGCCTGACCCGCGGCGCCACCCGCGGCGACGGCCGCACGGGCGAGGACATCACGCCCAACGTCCGCACCATCGCCGACATCCCCGACCGGCTGAAGGGCGACCGGATCCCCGCCCTGGTCGAGATCCGCGGCGAGGTCTACTTCCCCATGGAGAAGTTCGAGGAGCTCAACGCCCGGCTCGTCGAGGCCGAGGGCAAGCCCTTCGCCAACCCGCGCAACGCGGCGGCCGGTTCGCTGCGCCAGAAGGACCCGAAGGTCACGGCGAGCCGGCCGCTGCACATGGTCGTGCACGGCATCGGCGCCCGCGAGGGCTTCGAGATCGAGAACCAGTCGCAGGCGTACGAACTGCTGCACGAGTGGGGTCTGCCCACCGCCCAGCACAACAAGGTGGTCTCCACGCTCGCCGAGGTCCGGGAGTTCATCGCGTACTTCGGCGAGAACCGCCACTCGGTGGAGCACGAGATCGACGGCGTCGTCGTCAAGCTCGACGAGATCGCCCTCCAGGGCCGGCTCGGCTCCACCGCGCGCGCCCCGCGCTGGGCCATCGCCTGGAAGTACGCCCCCGAAGAGGTCAACACCAAGCTGATCGACATCAAGGTCGGCGTGGGCCGCACCGGCCGCGTGACCCCGTACGCCCAGGTGGAGCCGGTGACGGTGGCGGGCTCCGAGGTCGAGTTCGCGACCCTGCACAACCAGGAGGTCGTCAAGGCCAAGGGCGTGTTCATCGGGGACACCGTCGTCCTGCGCAAGGCCGGCGATGTCATCCCCGAGATCCTCGGGCCGGTGGTCGACCTGCGGGACGGCAGCGAGCGGGAGTTCGTCATGCCCGCCGAGTGCCCCGAGTGCGGGACGCCGCTGCGGCCGATGAAGGAGGGCGACATCGACCTGCGCTGCCCCAACGCGCAGACGTGCCCCGCCCAGTTGCGCGAGCGGCTGTTCTACCTGGTCGGGCGCGCCTGCTTGGACATCAAGAACTTCGGCTACGTGGCCTCGGCCGCCCTCACCCAGCCGCTGGAGCCCTCGGTCCCCCCGATGGCGAACGAGGGCGACCTCTTCGGGCTCACCCTGGAGCAGCTGCTGCCCATCACGTCCTACGTCCGGGACCAGGACTCCGGTCAGCCCAAGATCGACCCGAAGACCGGCGAGCCGAAGATCGTCACCTTCTTCGCGAACAAGGAGGGCGAGGCCAAGACCAACACCCTCGCCATGCTCGCGAACATCGAGGCGGCCAAGACCCAGCCGCTGGCCCGCATCATCAACGGCCTGTCGATCCGGCACGTCGGCCCGGTCGCGGCGGCGGCGCTGGCCCGCGCGTTCCGCTCCATCGAGCGGATCGAGCAGGCGACCGAGGAGGAACTGGCCGCCACCGACGGCGTCGGCGCGATCATCGCGACCTCGGTCAAGGAGTGGTTCGCCGAGGAATGGCACCAGGAGATCCTGCGCAAGTGGCGCGCGGCCGGCGTCCGGATGGAGGAGGAAGGTTCCGGCGAGGACGAGGGGCCGCGCCCGCTGGAGGGGCTGACCGTCGTGGTCACCGGAACTTTGCAGAGCCACACGCGGGACGGCGCGAAGGAGGCCCTGCAGAGCCGGGGCGCCAAGGTGACCGGGTCCGTTTCGAAGAAGACCTCCTTCGTCGTGGTCGGCGACAACCCCGGCTCGAAGTACGACAAGGCCGTGCAGTTGAAGCTCTCGATCCTCGACGACGCCGGGTTCGCCGTCCTGCTGGAGGAGGGCCCGGAAGCGGCCCGCGAGGCCGCGCTCCCGGTGGACGGCGACGCCGCAGCGGAGTAGCGAAGGCGAACGGATGCGTGGCGTGCGGCCGTACGAGCGGGCGCGCGCCGGGCGCGGACGGCGGTGACACCCGGTGGGGCGCGGCCGGTACCGGGCCCATGCGAGGCCGGTACAAGGCTGGTGGCGGGCCCGTGACCTGTCGGATCATCGGACGGGCGGCCGGGGAGTCCTGGTCCGAACTCACCCGTTCGGCGGATACCGTACTGATGAGGATGGCTGGGTCGTATTCGGGCAACCGCCGCCGACCGCTGCCCCTGGACGCCTCCCGCGTCCTACTGTTGAGGGGTGCGCCTGTCGTGCACGGCTGCTTGACGCGATTCCAGCCGTGATGGCATGACATCGGGGCCATCGCGTGGCATCGGCATCGCCGGCTGTGAGAGGGACGGGCATGAAACCCATCGAAAGCGCCGACCCGTCACCAGATTTCGGCGGGGAGTTCCCGTCCATGCGGACGGGCCGGCTCGGTGTCCTGGGTTCCAGGACGCCGCAAGCGCGACCGCTCGACACCGGAGCGGGCACGGGCCCGGCGGGCCGGAGCACCGCGCTGCCCCTCGTCATCGTGGGCCTCGCCGCCGTCGTGCTCGGCGTCGGCATCATCACCGCACTGACCAGCCGTCACGCCCTGTTCCCCGGCGGCCCGGTCGGCTGGGCGCTCGCCCTGCTCACCGGCATCATCGTCGGCCACCTCGTCGCCCTCGGCCGCGACCGCTGGTGGGGCGGCACCGGATCCGGCGCGGCCCTCACCCTCGGCGTCCTCATCCTCTACGGATGGGTCCCCGCCGGGCTGGTCTCCCTCGCCGTGGTCTCCCTCGTCGGCGCCGCCCGCCGGCACCGCTGGCGCCAGGGCCTGCTCCACGGAGCCACCGACATCCTCGGCATCGGCGCGGGCGCCCTCGTCCTCGCCGCCTTCGGCGAGTCGCCCTCCGTCGAGGCCCCGTGGCGCCCCACCGGCTGGGGGATCGACGCGATCCCCGAGGTCATCCTGGTCGCCCTCGCCTACCTGCTCGTCACCCGCCTCCTGCTGTGGCTCGCCCTCGCCCCGAGCGGCGGCGGGCTGCCCACGGTCGCCCGTACCGCGCTGCTGCGCCAGGCCCTCGTCGCCGTCGCGCTCCTCGGCATCGCCCCGCTGATCTGCGTGGTCGCCGAATCGCAGCCCGTGCTGCTGCCGCTGTTCGCCGTACCGCTCATCGCCCTGGACTCCACCCTGTGGATCGCCCGGGCCCGAGCCGAGGAGCAGCTGCGGGACCCGCTCACCGGACTGCCCAACCGGCAGTGGCTGCTGGAGCGGGCCTGGAGCGCGCTCGACCAGGCCGAACGGTCGGGCACCCGCGCGGCGCTCGTACTGATCGACCTGGACCGCTTCCGCGCGGTCAACGACACCCTCGGCCACCTCGCCGGCGACCGGCTGCTCCTGCAGATCGCGGACCGGCTCCGCCAGGCCCTGCCCCCGGACGCCGAGGCGGCCCGCCTCGGCGGCGACGAGTTCGCCGTCCTCCTCCCCGTCGCCGACTCCACCACCAGCGCCCAGCGGATCGCCCGCAACCTCGTCGCCGAACTCAGCTCCCCCCTCGACCTGGACGGCCTGACCCTGGTCCTGGAAGCCAGCGCCGGCCTCGCCGTCTTCCCCGACCACGCGCTGGACGCGGAGGGACTGCTGCGCCGCGCCGACGTCGCCATGTACCAGGCGAAGCGGGACCGGACCGGAGTCGAGGTCTACGAGTCCAAGCGCGACAGCAACACCCCCGACCGGCTCGGCCTGCTGGGCGACCTGCGCCGGGCGCTGGACGCCGGCGAGGTGGAGCTGCACTACCAGCCGAAGGTCCGGTTCGACGGCAAGGTGGCCGGGCTCGAAGCACTCGTGCGCTGGGTGCACCCGGAGCGCGGGCGGGTCTCGCCGGACGAGTTCATCGCGATCGCCGAGACCTCCGGGCTGATGCCCCACCTGACCGAGTACGTACT
Source organism: Streptomyces sp. NPDC059957 (assembly GCF_042730015.1). Lineage (NCBI taxonomy): Bacteria > Bacillati > Actinomycetota > Actinomycetes > Kitasatosporales > Streptomycetaceae > Streptomyces > Streptomyces sp. NPDC059957. The sequence goes on from NZ_JBHWMB010000082.1 coordinate 31,554, forward strand.
GGAGACCGCGCTCGCGCAGGTCGCCCGGTGGCGGGCCCAGGGCCTCAAGGTCCCGGTCGCCGTCAACGTGTCGCCGCGCGACGTCCACACCCCCGGCTTCGCGGGCGCCGTGGCCGCGCGCCTCGCCCGGCACGGGGTCCCGGCGAGCGGGCTCCAGCTGGAGATAACGGAACACGTCCTGCTGGAGGACCCGCAGCGGGCCGCCGACACCATGGCCGGACTGACCGGCCACGGCGTGAAGATGTCCCTCGACGACTTCGGCACGGGCTACTCCTCCCTCGTCCACCTGCGGCGGCTGCCCGTCAGCGAGCTGAAGATCGACCGGTCGTTCGTGGCGCGGCTCGCGGTGGACGCCCAAGACGCGGAGATCGTCCGCTGCACGGTGGACCTCGCCCACTCGCTGGGCCTGCTGGTCGTCGCGGAGGGCGTCGAGGACGACGAGACGTGGGAGCGCCTGCGCGACCTGGGCTGCGACGCCGTCCAGGGCTGGCTGGTCGCCGCCGCGATGCCCCCGCAGGAGGCGACGGCCTGGCTGCTGGCCCGCGGCGAGCGCGGCTGGCGGCGGCCGGCGGACATCACGGCGGAGCTGGCGGCGGAGACCGCCGCCGCGGCGGCGTCCCAGACGCCGTGAGGTACGTGGAGGCGCCGGCGCGGTACCGCCCCGCGCCGGGGGACCCGCCGTCGGTCTTCCTGGCGGGCGGCATCACGCACTGCCCGCCCTGGCAGCCGCGGGCGGCGCGGGAACTGGCCGACTTCGTCGTGCTCAACCCGCGGCGGGCGGACTTCGACGTGTCCGACGCCTCGCAGACGGACGTCCAGATCGCGTGGGAGTACGCACACCTGCTGCGGGCGGACCTCACTCTGTTCTGGTTCCCCGCATGCGAGGCGTCCCTCACGGTCCAGCCGATCACCCTGTACGAACTCGGTGCGGCCGCGGCCACCCTCCCCGAAACGGTGGCGGCCGCCCGCGCGGAGCTGACCGTCCCGGCCTGACAGCAGCCCTGCGGGGGCTGTCCCCTACCCGCCCTTCGCCCGTTCCCCGGGGGCCGGCCCCCGGACCCCCGGGC